>JBDIAM010000322.1:0-4175 GCA_039812445.1 Piscicoccus intestinalis
TCGGGTTCGGGTTCGGGTGCGGGTGCGCGGCTCGAACCCGACCTGCTCGACTGGGCGCACGCGCTGCGCGACGGGCTCGCGAGCCTGGCCGCCGACCGTGACCTCGGACCGGTGGAGCGCGAGGACCTCGACGAGCGGATCCGCCGCCTCGAGTCGACCGCCACCGAGTTCGCGGCGCAGATGGACTTCGCGTTCCTGTACAACCGCACCCGCAGCCTGCTCTCGATCGGCTACCAGGTGGAGACCGACAGCCTCGACGACAACTGCTACGACCTGCTCGCCTCCGAGGCCCGGCTCGCCAGCTTCGTCGCGATCGCCAAGGGCGACCTGAAGACCCGGCACTGGTTCCTGCTCGGACGCACGGTCACCGCCGTCGCGGGCGGCGCGGCGCTGCTGTCGTGGTCGGGGTCGATGTTCGAGTACCTCATGCCGCCGCTGGTCATGCGCTCGCCCGCCTCCGGGCTGCTCGACCGCACGTGCAAGCTCGCCGTGCGCCGCCAGATCGCCTACGGCGCGGAGAACGGCGTGCCGTGGGGCGTGTCGGAGTCGGCGTTCAACGCGCGCGACCTCAACCTCACCTACCAGTACTCCCCGTTCGGCGTGCCCGGCCTGGGCATCGTGCGCGGGCTCGCCGACAACCTCGTCATCGCGCCGTACGCCACCGGCCTGGCGAGCATGATCGAGCCCGGCGCGGCCGCGCGGAACTACGCCGCGCTACGCAAGGTCGGGGCGCTGGGCCGATACGGCTACTACGAGGCCCTCGACTACACCCCGCGGCGGCTGCCGCCGGACGAGAAGTGCGTCATCGTGCGCTGCTTCATGGCGCACCACCAGGGCATGACGATCGTCGCGATCCACAACGCGGTGCACGACGGGCTCATGCGAGAGCGCTTCCACGCCGAACCCCTCGTGCGAGCCAGCGAGCTACTCCTGCAGGAACGCTCGACGCGCGACGTGCCGATCACGTACGCCCGCCGCGAGGAGCTGGCCCGCGAGAGCATCCGCACCGTGGCGCCGCCGGCCGAGCGCACCTACGAGGGCTTCGCGGCCCTGCAGCCCGCCGTGCACCACATGTCGAACGGCACCCTGTCGGTCACCCTCACGCCGTGGGGCGGCGGCCAGGTGCGCTGGAAGGGCATGGCGATCACCCGCTGGCACCCCGACCCCACGAGCGAGGAGACCGGCGACTACGTCTACCTGCGCGACGAGAACTCCGGGGCGTTCTGGTCGGCCGGCGCGATGCCGGTGATGATCAAGACCGGCCGGTACAGCGCCCGCTTCGACGAGAACCGCGTGGAGTTCCGGCGCAAGCGCGGCTCGCTCCTCACCGAGCTCGAGTACCACCTGTCGCCCGAATCCGACGCGCTCGTGCGCAAGCTGACGATCCGCAACACCAAGAACCGCAACCGCCGCCTCACCGTCACCAGCTACGCCGAGCTCGTGCTCGCCAACATGCGCGACGACGACGCCCACCCCGTCTTCTCGCGGATGTTCGTGCACACCGAGTTCCTGCCCGACAAGGACGCGGTCATCGCCACGCGCCGCCGCCGCAACCCCACCGACTCCGAGGTCTGGGTCGGGCACATGGTGCGGCTCGGCGCCCACACCACCGGCGGCGGCTCCGTCAAGGCGGAGACCGACCGGTCGGCGTTCCTGGGCCGAAACGGCACCGTGCGCGACCCCGCCGCGATGGCCGGCCCACCCGTCTCCGGGGAGACGGGGTACGTGCTCGACCCCGTGCTCTCGCTGAGCCGCCGGGTGCGAGTGCCGGGCTCGGGGCGCGCCGAGGTGCTGCTGTGGACGTTCCTCGCCGACTCGCGCGAGGAGCTGCTCAACCTCATCGACCGGCACCGCAGCGACACCGCCTACGACCGCATCGCGATGCTCGGCTGGACGCACTCCCAGGTGCAGCAGCGTCACCTGCGGATCAGCGCCGACGACGCGACCCGGTTCCAGACCCTCGCCGGGCACGTGCTGTTCGGCCACCACGCGCTGCAGTCGGCGCCCGAACGGGTCGCCGAGCTCGCCGGACCGCAGTCGGCGCTGTGGCAGCTGAGCATCTCCGGCGACCTGCCGATCCTGCTCGTGCACATCGACGACATCAGCGACCTGCGCCTCGTGCGCGAGGCCGTGCGGGCGTTCGAGTTCTGGCGCACCAAGCGGTTCTCCGTCGATCTCGTCATCCTCAACGACCGGTCGACGAGCTACGTGCAAGACCTGCAGCAGGCGCTGGAGGCCCTCGCCGGGGCGATCGAGCCGCGCACCGGCGCGCCCGACTCCAGCGGCCGCATCTACGTGCTGCGCCGCGACCAGGTGCCGCCCGACGCGCTGGCTGTGCTCACCGCCTGCGCCCGGGTCACGCTGTTCGCCGCGGCCGGCCAACTCGCCGACCAGCTGCCCGCCCTGGAGTCGGTCGCCCCGGCCCCCGCGTTGTCCGACGTGCCGGCGCAGCACCAGGCGGCCCACGTCGAGACGCCGGTGGACACCGACGAGCTGCTCTACTTCAACGGCTACGGCGGGTTCAGCCCCGACGGGCGGGAGTACGTCACCGTGCTGCGGCCGGGGCGCTCGACCCCGGCGCCGTGGACGAACGTCGTCGCCAACGAGCAGTTCGGCTTCCACGCCACCGCCGAGGGCGCCGGCTACACGTGGTGGCGCAACTCGCGGGACAACCAGCTGACCCCGTGGCGCAACGACCCCGTCTCCACGCCGCAGACCGAGGTCTTCTACGTGCGCGACGAGGAGTCGGGCGCGGTCTGGTCCCCGACCGCCGCACCGCTGCACCAGGGCACCCACGTGGCCCGCCACGGCTTCGGTTACACCCGCTACGAGCACAGCGCCGACTCGGTCTCGATGGAGCTGCTGCAGCTCGTGCCGCTCGACGACGCGGTCAAGGTCTCCCGCCTGCGGCTGACCAACACCGGATCGACGCCGCGGCGGCTCGCCGTCACCTGGTACGCCGAGCCGGTGCTCGGCATGAACCGCCCGGAGACGGCACGGCACCTGCTCACGTGGCTCGACGAGTCGACGTCGGCGCTGTTCGTGCGCAACCCGTGGACGACGCAGTTTCCCGACCAGGTGGTGTTCGCCGATCTCGCCGGGGCACAGGAGTCGTGGAGCGGCAGCCGCCGCGAGTTCCTCGGCATGCACGGCAGCCTCGCAAGCCCCCAGGCGATCGTCACCGGGGCGCCGCTGTCCGGCTACGTCGGCGCCGGGCTCGACCCGTGCGTCGCCCTGCAGGAGGTCGTCGACCTGGCTCCCGGAGAATCCCGCGACGTCGTCGCCCTGCTCGGCGCGGCCCCCGACACGGGGGCGGCCGCCGACCTGCTGGCGCGCTACCGGGAGATCTCGCCGCAGGCGCTGTTCGACGAGGTCGCCGCGCACTGGCAGGAGCGGTTGGGCACGATCCAGGTGCGCACCCCCGACCCGAGCTTCGACCTCATGCTCAACGGCTGGCTGCTCTACCAGACGCTGGCCTGCCGCATGCTGGCCCGCTCCGGGTACTACCAGGCCAGCGGCGCGTTCGGGTTCCGCGACCAGCTGCAGGACTCGATGGCGCTCGTGCTCATCGACCCGGCCACCGCGCGCGGGCACCTGCTGCGGGCCGCGGGCCGGCAGTTCCTCGAGGGCGACGTGCAGCACTGGTGGCTGCCCGCCGGCGGCACCGGCATCCGCACCCGCATGAGCGACGACGTCGTGTGGCTCGCGCACGCCACCGCCCGGTACGTCGAGGTGACCGGCGATGTCGGCGTGCTCGACGAGCAGGTGCCCTACCTGGAAGGGCGGCAGCTGGAGGAGGGCGAGCACGAGGCGTTCTTCACCCCGGAGACCTCGCAGCGCACCGGCTCCCTGTACGAGCACTGCGTGCGGGCCCTCGAGGTGTCCTTCACCAGCGGCCGGAACGGGCTGCCGCTCATGGGAACCGGCGACTGGAACGACGGCATGAACCGCGTCGGAGCCGGGGGCCAGGGCGAGAGCGTGTGGCTCGGCTGGTTCCTGCACACCACGTTGAGCCGGTTCCTGCCGCTCGTGCAGGCGCGGCGCGACCTCGACTTCGCCCAGCGCTGCCACGTCGAGCAGGATCGGCTGCGGCGCAACCTCGAGCGCAACGCGTGGGACGGCCGCTGGTACCGGCGCGCGTACTTCGACGACGGCACCCCGCTGGGGTCGGCGTC
>JBDIAM010000323.1:0-4172 GCA_039812445.1 Piscicoccus intestinalis
GTCGACGTCGCCGACGACAAACTGGCGCTCGCCCAGAGCTACGGCGCGGAGGTGCTGGTCAACGCCCGTGAGACCGATCCGGTCGAGGCGATCCAGGAGGCCACGGGCGGTGCGCACGGCGTGCTCGTCACCGCGGTGCACCCGGCGGCGTTCGGGCAGGCGATCGGCATGGCCCGGCGCGGCGGCACGATCGTGTTCAACGGGCTGCCTCCGGGCGACTTTCCGGCGCCGATCTTCGACGTCGTGCTCAAGGGCCTGACGATCCGCGGCTCGATCGTCGGCACCCGCCAGGACATGATCGAGGCCCTCGACTTCTACGCCCGCGGCCTCGTCAAGCCCAAGTGCGCGGTGCGTGAACTCGACGACATCAACGCCGTCTTCGAGGAGATGCAGCAGGGCAAGATCGACGGCCGCGTCGTCATCCGCTACTGACCCCGCCCCTCACTCGGCCGAAGGCTGCCGGATCGGTCGAGGGCTCCGGCTACAGCCCTAGCCCCCGACCGAAAGGGCAGCCTTCGGCCGAGTGTGAGCCGGCCGGTTGTGAGCGGAGCCGGGTCGCTCAGGGGAGGCGGTCGAGCGCGGCGGCGAGGCGGGAGACGGTGCCGTCGACGTCGGCGAGCTTGTCGAGGCCGAAGAGCCCGAGGCGGAAGGTCGAGAAGTCGGCCGGCTCGCCGCACATGAGCGGCACGCCCGCCGCGGCCTGCACGCCGACCTCCTTGAACTTCGCCCCGCTCTTCAGGCCGGGGTCGTCGGTGTGCACGACGACGACGCCGGGCGCCTCGAAGCCGGGGGCCGCGACGGAGACGAAACCGCGTTCGGCCAGCAGCGCCCGCACCTTGCCGCCGAGGTCGAACTGGGCGGCGCGCACCGTCTCCAGGCCGCGATCGCGCGTCTCCTTCATGTACTCGACGTCGCGCGCGAGGGCGTCGGTCGGCATCGTCGCGTGGTAGCCGGTGACGCCCTCGACGTAGCCCTCGGTGATGGCGAGCCACTTGCGCAGGTCGGCGGCGAAGCTCGTCGAGGTCGTCTGCTCGATCTGCGCGCGGGCGCGCTCGCCGAACATGACGAAGCCCGCGCAGGGCGACCCGCTCCAGCCCTTCTGCGGGGCGCTGATCAGCAGGTCGACGCCCAGCTCCCGCATGTCGGCCCACACCCCGCCGGACGCGATGCAGTCGAGCACGAACAGGCCGCCGACCTCGCGGGTGGCCTGCCCGAGCGCCCGCACGTAGTCGTCCGGCAGCAGGATCCCGGAGGCGGTCTCGACGTGGGCCGCGAAGACCATCTCCGGGCGTTCGGTGCGGATCGTGTCGACGACCTCCTCGATGGGAGGCGGTGTCCAGCCCGCCGGGTGCGCGTCGCCGACGGGGCGCGCGGTGAGCACGGTCACCTTGCCGGGGATGGAGCCGGCGTCGAAGATCTGGCTCCACCGGTACGAGAAGAACCCGTTGCGCACGACCAGACAGCGCGCGCCGGTGGCGAACTGGCGAGCCACCGCCTCCATCGCGTAGGAGCCGCCGCCGGGCACGATCGCGACGGTGTGCGCCCCGTAGGTCTCCTTGAGGATGTCGATCGCGTCCTGCATGACACGCGTGAAGCGTGCCGACATGTGGTTCAGCGAGCGGTCGGTGAAGACGACCGAGTACTCCAGCAGGCCGTCGGGGTCGATGTCAGCGCGAGGAAGCTCCATGCTGACCCACCGTAGAACGCTCGGTGCGCAGACGGTCGGCCACCGCCTCCATTCCGATGACGATGACGACGCCGAGCGCGCCCAGCAGGGTCGGCACCAGCCACTCCCCGCCGGTGGGTAGCTGCATCGCGGTGCTGTCGAGGCCGTTCGGCCACGGCCACAGGATGCGGATCGAGCCGACCATGAGGCCGACCATCGAGGCGATGACGAGATCGTGGTGGTGGTGCAGCAGCCAGCGCAGGGCACTGGAGGCGAGCGCGAGGCCGGTCGCGCAGCCGAGGGCGAAGATGCCCAGCACGAGGAAGTTGCGTTCCGCGACGGCCCCGAGCACCTGCGCGTACAGCCCCATGAGCACGAGCAGGAACGAGCCGCTGATGCCGGGCAGGATCATCGCGCAGATCGCGATGCCGCCGCCGAGGAAGAACGCCCACCACGGGGCGGTGATCGCCGAGCCGCCGCCACTCGCCGGGCTCAGACCGAGGAGCACGAACGTCAGCACCGCCATGACGGCACCCGCGACGAAGTGCACCGGGGCGGGCATGTCGAGCTGGCGCCAACACAACACGACGGCGCCGGCGATGAGCCCGCAGAAGAGGCCGGCGAGCTCGACCGGGTGGGTCGCCAGGGCGCTGCTCAGCGGGCCCGACGCGATCATGATCATCGTGAGGATGCCGACGCCGAGGGCGCCGAGCCACAGCCACGGCACGCGGGAGACGGCGCGGCGGGTGCCGGGGATGTCGCCGCGCAGCAGCTTGAGGACGACCGCGACGCACGAGTGCAGCGCCTCGATGAGCTGGCGGTAGATGCCGAGCACGAGCGCGACGGTGCCGCCGGAGACCCCGGGCACGATGTCGGCGGCGCCCATGACCGCGCCGCGCGCGAGTTGGGGTAGCGCGACCCGCACGCTGCGTCCCTTCGTGCGGGTGGGCGTGGTGGACGGTGTCGACGAGTCGGTCAGGTCAGGCACCTGGCCAGGCTAGGTGTGCAACCTGGACGGAACCTGTGTTTTCCTTTGCTTGTGTCTCTCTGCCTGTGTTTGTTCGGTCACGGCGGACATCGGCGGTGAGGTCGGCTCCGGGGCGATTAGCCAGCGGCAACAACGGAATCCGGCGATGTTGACGCGGCCCGCTTGTCGGCATCGCGTGAACCCGAACGCTTTTGGATTCCCGGTTGCGTGTCGATGGGTTACCGTGACGCGAACGAAAAACCGTACCAGCAGCGATGAGGACCGATGACCGAGGAGTTCCTCGAGCTCGCCCTGAGCATGTCGAGCGCCCGGCTCGACCACGACCGCCGCCCGTGGATCGTCGGGGTCGGCCATCTCATGGGCACCCCCTTCTCCGAGGAGTTCAGCGAGGAGACCTTCAAGTCCGCGCTGAATACCGCTATGACGACGACCGAATTCCCCAGCGGCCCGGTCGTCTACGTGCCCGAGACCTACGTCCAGGAGGTCGGCGAGGACTACCGCCTCGTGCGGATCGTCAGCGACGCCGCGCCGCACCTCGAGCTGCAGATCGGTCTGGGCGGAGCCGGTGTCGTCGCCCTCGGCCTCACCCGCAGCGACATCCTCGACGACGGCTCGACGATGCCGGGCGCGGTGACGCTGTCCGACGTGGAGTCGATGATCGCCGACACCGTGACGCTGTCGATCGCTGCCGCCCTCGAGTTGGGGTACACGGGTCACTTCGAGTACTGCACGGCGATCGCCTACTCGCGCCCCGACGGCACGCTGACGTTCCTCGCGATCGACGAGGAGACGGGTCAGATGACGACGACCCGCGAGGGAGTCGCGCAGTTCGAGCCGGTGTTCAGCGACTTCGAGTTCTCCTCGCAGACCACCCCCCGGCAGGTGCACGAGTTCATCTACTCGGTGGCCACCCGCGTCGCCGAACAGTTCGAGGGCACACCGCAGCTGACGACGCTGCACGACGAGGGCCACTCCGACTACACCCAGGACCCGCTGGCGGGCGAGGGCCGCCGCTGACCCCGCGGCGTTTCGCCGGATACGCCCACCGGTACCTGGCAGGCTGTGCTCGCGAGCGCCGGGCGGCGGGCCCGAGGCGCCAGCTCGGAAGGCGGTTCACGTGCAGCACCTACCTGTTCCCCCGCTCGAGCACACCGCGAAGACCTACTTGCGGGCCGTGCGGCCGCTCGTCGACGACGACGCCTTCGCCCGCACCACCTCGCTCGTGGCGGACTTCGTCGCCTCCGACGGGCCGGCCTGCCAGGCCGAACTCGAGGCCTTCGCCGCGCAGGAGAACGGCGCTGGCCGCAGCTGGCTCAGCGAGGCGTGGCTCGCGGGCTATCTCACGGTGCGCACCCCGGTCGCGCTGACGACGAGCGCGACCCTGCGGATGCGCCTCGGTGACCGCGACGCCCATCCCGCGGGTCGAGACGGCGGTCTCGACTGGGCCGCCGACGCCGTGTACCGCCTCGCGTCGGTGCACCTGGCGTACCTGCGCGGTGAGCTTCCCGCCGAGACGAC
>JBDIAM010000324.1:0-4170 GCA_039812445.1 Piscicoccus intestinalis
GCGGCGGCCGGGCGCGGGCTCGGCTGCGACACCGGCTCCGGGCGCGGTGGCACGATGGACGGGGATCCGGGCGGGGGCGGGCCGGCGGAAGGGGAGGGATGACGGGGACGACGACGCTTCCGGCGGTGCGCTGGTGGCAGTCGCTGCGATTGCGCATCGCGGCGGGCGTGGCGCTGGTCGCGATCGGGGTCTCGGTGGTCATCGGCGCGGTCGTCGACAACGCCGCGGCCGTCGACGGGCGCGAGCGCCTGCGCGCCCAGGCCCTCGACCGGCTCGACGCGGCGGTCGTCTTCTACGACAGCCGCGGCGCGCTGCGCTTCGGCGCCGCCGTCAACGACCCCGCGCTGCCGCCCGCGCTCGCGGAGGCCGGCAGCGTCGAGCAGGTGACGTTCTTCGACGGGCAGACGATGTACGCCGCCCGGTGGCTGAACAGCCGCGAGGTGCTCTCGGTGCGGCTCTCCGGGCAGGAACTCGCCGATCAGCGCACCGCACTGCACTGGGCGTGGGGTCGCGCCGCCGCCCTCGGCGCCGCGATCGCCGCCGTGCTCGGCTGGCTCGTCGGCACCTGGCTGTCGCGGCGGCTGCGGGCCGGGGCGCAGGCGGCGGTCACCATCGCCGCCGGCGACGCGCACCGCCGCGCCGCTCAGCCCGGCCGCGACGAGGTCGCGCTGCTGACGACCGCGCTCGACCGCATGGCGCTCGCGCTGCAGCACCGCCTCGAGATCGAGCGACACTTCACCGCCGACGTCGCGCACGAACTGCGCTCCCCCGTCACCGGACTCGTCAGCGCCGCCGAGCTCCTGCCCGGCGACGAGGTGAGCACGCTGGTGCGCCGGCAGGTCGCGCGCCTGCGCCGCCTCGTCGAAGACCTCCTGGAGATCTCGCGGCTCGACGCGCCCACCGCCTCCGTCGACTGGCAGGACTGCGATCTGGGCGCGGTGCTCACCGCCTGTCTCGAGCCGTACGGCGAGCAGATCGACCTCGACGTGGAGCGGGCCGGCGTCGCCCGGGGCGAACCGCGCCGCATCGAACGCATCGTCGGCAACCTCGTCCGCAACGCCCTCGCCCACGGGGGGCCGCCGGTGCGCGTCGACGCGCGCGGCACGACGATCACCGTCACCGACTCCGGACCGGGCTATCCGCAGGAGCTGCTCGCGGACGGACCGCGCCGGTTCGCGACGTTCACGCGCGGCAAGGGCAGCGGTCTCGGGCTGACGATCGCCGCCAAGCACGCCCAGGTCATGGGCACGCACCTGCGGCTCAGCAATCGCGCCGAGGGCGGGGCGTGCGCGCGCGTCGAGCTGCCCGCGACGGAGCCGGGGTCCGGTGAGCCGGGGGCCACGCCGAATCGCGGGTAGGCCGGGCGTTCGGCCCAGACACTCCTCGGCCGGCGCCGACACCCCTCAGCGGGCCGGGCTCACCTCGACTCCGGAACCGACGCCGGGCAGGTGGTAGACCTGCTGGCTGGCCTCACCGGCTCCCTGGCCGTCGATGGTGACGGTGAGTCGCCGGTAGGTGGCGGCCGCCTCGTCCTCGACGAGCTGATCGGCGACGACCCGCACCGGGAAACTGATGTCCTTGCCCTCGGCGCAGCTCGGGCTGCAGTCGTTCGTGACGACCTCGCCCGCGCCCACGGCCTCGTTCTCCCCCCAACCGCGCCAGGTCAGCCCCTCGAGCACCTCGTTGCCGTCGGCGCACGAGAGCACGAACGACGACGGCCGTTTGACCCGGGAGTCGGGGTCGCACTCGGCCATGTACGTCACCTCGGCGCGCGTGGCGATGCGATCCTCGGCGGTCTGCGCCGTCCACTGCGGGTGCGTGCGGGGGGCGTTGTCGGCCACGCTGCAGGCCGACACCGAGGCCGCCAGGCAGGCCGCCCCGCCACCGCAGACGGCCGCGACCGTCAGCGCCCGCCGCAGCTTTGCGCGAAAGCGCCGACGGGCAGAACTCACCAACACGGGCTGCCTCCTCTCAGCGTCGGACCGTGGCCGACGCGCGTGACCGACGCGCGCGGCCCCGGCGGCGAACCTGCGACCTGCGACGATAGGCGCGGTCCAGCGCCCACCCCCGGCGTGCTCCCCCAGTGTGCCCCGACGACCTCACAGCACGCTCACACGCGCCGCAACGCCCGCAATCCCGACCTGTCTCATCATGTATGACGGACGATTTGTTGATCCATAAGGGTGTGTCATAGTTGGGCCGTCGCCGGTTTTCGACGTCACTGTTCTCACCCAAGGACTTTCGATGACGCGCTCTGTCTGCCTGATCTCGCGCCGCACAGTCGATCTGCTGCGCGTGGCCAGCGCTCTCTGTCGAGACTGACGCGACCCGCCGGGCTCCGCCGCCCAGTGCCCCCATCGGGGCCGCGGCACACCCCTGAGCCCGAGCCGTCGGATACGCCCCACATCCGTCAGACCTCCCCCAAGGATCATTCATGCCTGCTCTTGTTCTTCTCGCCCTCGTGGGCTTCGGCGCGCAACTCGTCGACGGCTCGCTGGGCATGGCCTACGGCGTGACCTCGACCACGCTGCTGCTGGCCATCGGCACGAACCCGGCGGCGGCGTCGGCCACCGTGCACCTGGCCGAGATCGGCACCACCCTCGCCTCCGGCGCCTCGCACTGGCGCTTCGGCAACGTCGACTGGAAGGTCGTCGCCCGGGTCGGCATCCCCGGGGCGATCGGCGCCTTCCTCGGCGCCACGTTCCTGTCGTGGCTGTCCACCGAGGCGGCGGCGCCGATCATGGCGCTCGTGCTGCTCACGCTCGGCACGTACATCCTCGTCCGGTTCACGTTCCGCGGCGTCTCGACCCGGCACCTCGGCAAGCCGCTGCGTCGCCGGTTCCTCGGCCCGCTCGGACTCTTCGCCGGGTTCGTCGACGCCACCGGAGGCGGTGGCTGGGGACCGGTCGGCACCCCGGCCCTGCTGGCCAGCGGCCGCATGGAGCCGCGCAAGGTCATCGGCTCGATCGACACCAGCGAGTTCCTCGTCGCGGTCGCAGCCAGCGTCGGCTTCTTCTTCGGCCTCGGCGGCGGCGCGATCGTTCCGTCGATGGCGCTGGCGATCCTCATCGGTGGCCTCGTCGCCGCCCCGATCGCCGCGTGGCTCGTGCGGCACGTGCCGCCGCGTCTGCTCGGCTCCGCCGTCGGCGGCCTGATCGTCTTCACCAACGTGCGCACCCTGCTGCGCAGCGACTGGATCGACGCCTCCGCCGGCGTGCTGCAGATCGCCTACGCGGTGATCGCCGTGATCTGGGTGGCCGCCATCGCGTACTCCGTGCGGGCCTACCGCGCCGAGACCCGCGAGCAGGCGCTGGAGCAGGAGCGCGCCGAGGAGTTCGAGTCGGCCAACGACCGCGCCTGACACTCGTCGCGAAACTCGCGGTCGGCGAGGGCCCCGGTGGGGCACTCCACCGGGGCCCTCGCCGTTTTCTTCAAGACCGGCGCCGCCGCGGGCGGGCAGCCTGGCGTCATGAACACCACCGAGATCAAGCCGCAGCTCTTCCACTGCCTGTGCTTCCGCGACGCCGACACCGGCATCGCCTTCCTGCGCGCGCTCGGGTTCACCGAGCGCCTCGTCGTCCGTGACCCCGACGACCCCGCCCGCGTCGTCCACGCGCAGTTCCGTTGGCGCGACAACGGGGGCGTCATGTTCGGCTCCGTGCGCGCCGATGACCAGACCGGATTCGCCTCGCGCCCAGGGGTGTCGGCCTGCAACCTCGTCGTGCCCACCGACGCGGACGTCGACGCCACCCTCCAGCGCGCCCTCGACGCCGGCGGCCGACTCGTCGCCGGACCCACCGAGCCGCCCTACGGCGGCCGCACCGTCACCGTCTCCGACCCCGAGGGCAACCTCTGGAACATCGACTCCTACCCCGGGGAGTGACGCGCCCGAGGTCGGCTTGTCGGGCGCCGGGTCGACGGGCCGACTGTCCACTCGGCGCGCTTCGAGTGGACAATCGGCCCGTCCCGGCCGCTCTGCAGCCCTCTGACCTGCATAGACACGATTGGCCGGGTGAGTGTCCACTCGTGAGTGGACACCGCACAAGGTTGCTTGGCGTCGAGGGCCCCACGGCTGCCGAGTCCACCCGGCACCGCCTCGAACGAGGTCAGGCCCCCATGGTGGTCGGCATGCGCACGGCGATGACCCGGCCGCGCGCGACCACCGCGTCG
>JBDIAM010000325.1:0-4120 GCA_039812445.1 Piscicoccus intestinalis
CTGAACCGGCGACTGAGCGGGGGTCGGGGCCGCCGCGACGGCCGGAACGGGCACGAAGGCAAGGGTGAGCGACGCGGACATGGCCATCAGGGACATGACGGCCGTGGTCCTGCGCCCACCCCGAGGGTGGCGAGGAGACATGTTGGGGGACTTTCGGACTGGGGGGAGGAGGGGTAGGACGTTGAGTGAATCGACCCGCGCCACCCGCAAGTTGAGCCCTCCGCGCCAGCCCGCAGGAGTGGCATAGGTCACGATCGGAAGCACTCAGATGTCTGATCTCATCCGGACGGACACCCGCGGGCGGCGTGAGCGATGGATCGGTGGGCCTGCCGGGGAGATTCGCGGGCCCGCCTCCCGGTGGGGCGGACACACCGGCTCCGCCCGGCCAAGCGGTGTTCACGATTCGAGACGAGCAAGACGTTCGCCCAGTTCACTGCCAGTAGCGGATTCGTCACCGAGGCGGCCCGCCGCCGCGCGCGGGCCACTGCGGCACGGCGCATGATGTCGTGACGGCGACTCCGACCCACTAGGCTGCAGCCCGACGCCTCTGCGCCCCTGGTCCTGCGCCACCCCTCCGGGGCGGATGTGTGGCTGTGTGCCGTTTCGGTGCGCCGCAGAGTGCTCGGCGGGACCGTGATGTCTCGCGCCCGTGTCACAGCGCGTGGCATCCCAGCCAGGTCAGAAAAGGTGGTCAGTCATGAGCGTGCTGGTCGTCATGCCCGCTCTCAACGAAGCGCCCTTCATCGCCACCGCGGTGGGTCAGCTCATGGAGTCCGTACCCGACCTCGACATCACCCTTGTCGTGGCCGACGGAGGCAGCACCGACGGCACCCGAGGCATCGTCACCGAACTGAGTCGACGCGACCCGCGCATCCGGCTCCTGGACAACCCGGGCCGCACCCAGTCGCGCGGCGTGAACCTCGCCGTGCAGCTCGCCGACGACGACGTCGACGTGGTGGTGCGCACCGACTGTCACGCCGAGTACCCGCCGGGATTCCTGCGCCGCGTCGTCGAGGGGCTGCGCGCGCTGCGCGAGCAGGGGTGCGTCTCCGTCGTCGTGCCGATGGTCGCCGACGGTGCGACCGCCTTCCAGCACGCCGTCGCCGCCACCCAGAACAGCCTTCTCGGCAACGGCGGTTCCGCGCATCGCCGGCTCGGCGAGTCGCGGTACGTCGACCACGGCCACCACGCCGCCTTCGACCGGCACGCGTTCGTGCGCGCCGGCGGCTACGACCCGCGGATGATGCACAACGAGGACGCCGAGCTCGATGTGCGGCTCGTGCGCGGAGGCGGTCGCATCTTCCTCGACACCGGCGCCGCCATCACGTACTTCCCGCGCCGCAACTGGCGCACGCTGGCCCGGCAGCAGTACAACCACGGGCGCGGGCGCGCCTGGAACACCGTCAAGCACCGCACCCGACCGCGGCTGCGTCAGATCGCGCCGGCCGCCGTCACCGCGCTGAACGCCGCCTGCCTGCTCGCCGCGGGTCGCTCGCGCAGCACCCTCGTCGCGCCGCTGGCCTACGCCGGCGCTTGCGTGGCGGTCGGTGCCCGCACCGCCACGCAGGAGCGGGATCCCCGGCTGCTGCTGATGGGCCCCATCGCGATGCTCACGCACCACGCCTGGGGCACCGGCTTCCTCGGTGGGCTCGTGCGCCACCCCGACTTCACCCGCGCGCCGGCCGTCGGCGCGACCGGCACGCTGACCGGGGTCCCCGGGGCCCCCGGGGTCCACGTCGCCTGAGCCGGCCCGCTCGAGCGGCGGCCGAGCCCGGGGCTGCTCGTGGTGCATTCGGCTCGGCCCGGCTGAGACCGGCTCGGCCCGGCTCCGATCGCCTCGGCGCGGCTGAGACCGGCTCCAACCGGCTCAGGTCGGGCTCGGCCCGGCTCAGACCGCCTGCAGGACGCCCGCGATCGGGGCGAGGGCGCGGTCCCAGCCGTAGCGGTCGAGCATCGCCTGCACGTCGGCCTCGTCAAGCACCATCGGCCCCTCGTCGAGGGCGCGGCGCACGCCGTCGCAGAAGGCCTGCGCGTCCTGCGGCGTCTGCAGGATGGCCCGCTCGGGCAGCCCGTCGAGCCCGGACGCGCCGACGACCGTCGACACGCTCGGCAACGCGTAGGCCACGTACTCGAGCAGCTTGATGCGCGACCCGCCGCCCTCGAGGAGCGGGGCCACACCGAGGCGGGCCCGCGCCAGCAGCGGCTCCATGCTCGGCACGTCCGCCTCGACCCGGGCGTGGCCCGCGGCCTCGACGCGCCGCACGAAGTCGGCGGAGGGGTGGCGGCCGGCGACGGTGAGCACGAGGTTCGGGCGCTCGGCGACGAGGTCGCGCCACGCCTGCGATTCCAGCAGCCACAGGATGCCGTTGACATTGGGTCGCCAGTCGAGCGCGCCCGTGAACAGCAGCTCGTCGGCGTTGATGCGGCCCTCGCGCTCCGCCTCGCGGCGGAGCGGGCGGGTCGGCGGCGTCACGCCGTTGCGGGCGACGACGACCGCGTTGCCGTCGGTGTCGGCGGTGACCGCCTCCCCGTCGGCGGCGGTGCACACGACGGTCGGGCGCCGGGCTCCCACGCTCTTCTCGAGGTGACGCAGCAGCCGGGACTCGGCGCGCGCGGCGTAGTGCTGCCAGCCGGTCTCGGCGTCCGCACGCTGGCGCATGAGGTCGGACTCGACGTTGTGGGTGCTCAGCACCACCGGCAGGTCCTGCGGCAGCAGGCGCTCGACACCGAAGACGCAGGTGTGGTCGACGACGGCGGCGCGGAACGGGCCGAGCCGGTCGAGGGTCTCGCGCAGCCCGACGAGCAGAGGGCTGCCGCAGGTGCGCGGAGCGCCAATGCTGCGGTAGGTCAGCACGGTGGCCGCGTCGGCGGCCAGGCTGCGCTCCGGCGCGGCGCGCAGCTGCTCGACGAGGATCTGCCCGTCGGCGTCACGGCGGGCTCCGTGCACACCCTTGGGATGCACGACGACGACGTTGCCGTGGCCGGCGAGCCAGCGCACCATCGCGAGCGTGCGCAGCATGCCGCCGGAGGTGGCCGGCAGCCCGAACTCCTTGGTGACGAACAGGAACGGCGCGGCGGAGTCACCGACCTCGTCGTTGTGCTCCGGCTCGGTGGACTCGAACCGCTCCCGGGCCACCTCGACTCCCCCGACGTACGCGGTGCGCTCCAGGAGCCCGCCGATGTAGGCCCGGTACTGGGCCGCGAGGTCGTCGTTGCCCTGCAGCCGGCGCTGCGCGGACCGCAGCGCGTAGCCCAGCGCCATCGAGCCGCGCATCGTCTTGGCCGCCAGGCCGCCGTGGTAGCGCTCGACGTAGTTGGCGAAGGAGGCGCCGCGCAGCCGCAGCATCTCCTTCGACGGCGCCCCGGAACCACCCGCGCCGTGCGGCACGACGATGTCGGCGCGCAGCACCTGCCGCAGGCCCGCCTCCCGGGCGCGGCGGCCGAACGACATGTCCTCGTTGTAGACGAAGAACGACTCGTCGAAGCCGCCGAGCTCACGGAACGTCTGCGCGCGCACGACCATGCAGGCACCGGTCGTCCACTCCAGGTCGAGCTGCTCCCCGAGCCGGGGCTTGGCGTAGATGCCGGCCGTGGGCATCCGCTTGTGCAGGCCGAAGGCGAACACGGCGGTGCGCGCGATGCTGGGCTCCCATCCACCGACGCCGATCTCCACGTCGCCGTCATGCCCGGTGACCGTCGCGGCGTGCGAGACGGCGTCGGGGTCGGCGGCCAGGCCGCGCGCCAGGGCCAGCAGGTCGTCGGAGGTCGGGCGCGAGTCCGGGTTGACGAACGCGACGAAGCGCGCCTCGCTGGTGAAGGCGCCGAGGTTCGCGGCGCGCGCGAAGCCCTGACCGCCTCCGTCGAGGTAGCGCACGTGGGGCATCGCGTGGTCCAGCTCGTGCAGGTCGTCTGCGCCGCCGGAGTTGTCGACAACGGCCACGTGCACCTGCGGGCCCCACAGCTGCAACAGCGCCTCGACATGCCGGCGGCTGCGGTAGCTGACGAGCACGACCTCGATGTCGGACAGTTCGGCCTGTCCTGCCTCGGTCACGTCCTGTGTCTCCTGACGTTGCTCGGTGGCGGCCTCGGCCGGCCGGATGGATGTTGTCACTGTGCCATT
>JBDIAM010000326.1:0-4095 GCA_039812445.1 Piscicoccus intestinalis
CACCGCCACACCGTGAGACGGCCTGTACGTACCATGAGACAGCTCGCACGAATCAGGTGGTCATCGCACCAGGATCGCCGTCGAGCAGAGATCGGTCCCAGCGATTCCCGTGACCGCGGGCACGCGGGTGTGTGACAATTCCGGGCATTCACGGCCGGATTCGTCGGCACGCGCTGCTCACGCGGTCGTATCCACGGGAGCCGGGTCTGCTCATTGATCATTGATCACCGTCTGCGCGCAGAGAATCGTCGAGGAGGACGAATGGTCACCGCTTTTCCGGCCGTCGACGGCGGCACCACGGCGTTGGGCTCACAGAGCCTGATGATCGTCGTGGTCGTCGCGCTCGTCGCGGTCGCCGCCCTGGGCTTCGGCACCTACATGCGCGCGCAGGTGCTGCGCGCAGACCACGGCTCACCGGGCATGCAGGGGATCGCCGCGGCCGTGCAGGAGGGCGCGTCCGCCTACCTGCACCGCCAGCTGCGCACACTCGTCTGGTTCGTCGGCATCGTCTTCCTGCTGCTGTTCCTGCTGCCCGCCCACGACGGCAGCGTGCGCATCGGTCGCAGCATCTTCTTCGTTCTCGGCGCGGCCTTCTCCGCGATCATCGGCTACATGGGCATGCACCTGGCGGTGCGCGCCAACGTGCGGGTGGCGGCCGCCTCTCGCGACGGCCACCGGGCGCCCGGCTTCCGCATCGCGGTGCGCACCGGCGGCGCGGTCGGCATGGCGACGGTGGGCCTGGGGCTGCTCGGGGCCTCGCTGGTCGTGCTGATCTTCCGCGGCGAGGCGCCCGCGGTGCTCGAGGGATTCGGGTTCGGCGCCGCGCTGCTGGCGATGTTCATGCGGGTCGGCGGCGGCATCTTCACCAAGGCCGCCGACGTCGGCGCCGACCTCGTCGGCAAGGTCGAGCAGAACATCCCCGAGGACGACCCCCGCAACGCGGCGACGATCGCGGACAACGTCGGTGACAACGTCGGCGACTGCGCGGGCATGGCCGCCGACCTCTTCGAGTCGTACGCGGTGACCCTGGTGGCCGCCCTCATCCTCGGCAAGGCCGCGTTCGGCGAGCCGGGCCTGATCTTCCCGCTCATCGTGCCTGCGCTCGGGGCCCTGACCGCCGTGCTCGGCGTGTTCGTCACCCACCTGCGCCACCACGAGAACGGCCTGCGCGCGATCAACCGTGGCTTCGCGATCGCCGCGGTCGTCTCGGCGGTGCTGTGCTCGGTCGCCGCCTACATCTACCTGCCGAGTTCGTTCGCCGCGATGCCGCAGGCGGCGGAGTCGGTGCGCGTCCTCGGCAGCGACCCGCGCCTGCTCGCGAGCCTGGCCGTGCTGCTGGGCATCGTGCTCGCGGCCGTCATCCTCTGGCTGACCGGCCACTTCACCGGCACGGAGTCGTCGCCCACCCAGAACGTCGCCCGCACGTCGCTGACGGGCCCGGCGACCGTGGTCCTGTCCGGCATCGGCGTCGGGCTCTCGTCGGCCGTCTACACCGCCGTCGTCATCGCCGCCGCCGTCTACCTGGCGTTCCTGCTCGGCGGCGGCTCGGTCGTGCTCTCGCTGTTCCTCATCGCGCTCGCCGGGTGCGGGCTGCTGACGACCGTCGGCGTCATCGTCGCGATGGACACCTTCGGCCCGGTCAGCGACAACGCGCAGGGCATCGCGGAGATGTCCGGTGAGGTCGGCGAGGAGGGCGCCGCCGTGCTCACCGAACTCGACGCGGTCGGCAACACGACGAAGGCCATCACCAAGGGCATCGCGATCGCCACCGCGGTGCTCGCGGCGACCGCGCTGTTCGGCTCGTACAACGACGCCGTGACGGGCGCGCTGGCCAGCGCCGGGCGCGACGCCTCGGAGGCCGTGGCGGGCTACTCGATCGTCTCCCCGAACGTGCTCGTCGGGCTCGTGCTCGGCGCCGCGGTCGTCTTCCTCTTCTCGGGTCTGGCGATCGACGCGGTGACACGGGCGGCCGGCGCGATCGTGCTCGAGGTGCGCCGTCAGTTCCGCGAGATCCCCGGCATCATGTCGGGCGAGAACAAGCCGGAGTACGGCAAGGTCGTCGACATCTGCACCCGCGACTCGCTGCGGGAGCTGGCCACCCCGGGTCTGCTCGCGGCGATGGCGCCGATCGCGGTGGGCTTCGGGCTCGGGTTCGGTGCGCTCGCCGGATTCCTCGCCGGCGCGATCGGAGCCGGTGTGCTCATGGCCGTCTTCCTCGCCAACGCCGGCGGCGCGTGGGACAACGCGAAGAAGCTCGTCGAGGACGGCGGGTTCGGCGGCGGCAAGGGCACCGACGCGCACGCCGCGACGGTCATCGGCGACACCGTCGGCGACCCGTTCAAGGACACCGCCGGCCCGGCGATCAACCCGCTGCTCAAGGTGATGAACCTCGTCGCGGTGCTCATCGCGCCCGCCGTGGTCTACCTGTCCGTCGGTGACGGGGCCTCGACGCCACTGCGATTGGCCGTCGCCGCCATCGCCACGGCGCTCATCGTCGGAGCCGTCGTGGTCTCGACCAAGCGGGCCTCGCACCTGCAGCAGTTCGAGACCCCGCACATCGACATCACCGAAGACTGAGCGGGGCTAAGTCACACTCCACCGGCCAAAAGGCCCGTATCTGTCGAAACCGGGGGCACACCGGCTCCGGATTGGTCACAGTTGACGGATGCATGAGGTGACCTTCGACGTCCGTGACGTGGCCGGCCTGGCCGAACTGGTGGGAGACAAGCGCTGGAGCGAGGTGTCGCAGGCGTGGGAGTCGGCCTGCGCCGACCTCGCCGGCAAGACCGTGTGGCACGTCAACGCCACGGCGAGCGGGGGCGGAGTGGCGGAGATGCTGCTCGCCCTCATGCCGCTGTGGCGCCGCCTCGGGATGGACGCCCGCTGGCTCGTGCTCGACGGCGACCCGGAGTTCTTCGCGATCACCAAGCGGCTGCACAACTTCATCCACGGCTTCCCCGGAGACGGCGGCCGACTGGAGGCCGCGGAACGCCGCCCGTACGAGGCGACGCTGGGCCGCGAGCTGGCGACCCTGCGGGACTGGGTGGCCCCTGGTGACGTGGTGGTGCTGCACGATCCGCAGACCGCGGGACTGGCTGCGGGGATGGCCGAGCTGGGCGCCACCGTCATCTGGCGCAGCCACATCGGCCGTGACGAGCCGAACGAGCTGACGGACGCCGGCTGGGCATTCCTCGAGCCGTACATCGCCGCGGCCGATCGGGTGGTCGTCAGCCGACTGCTCTACAAGCCGCCGTCGGTGCCGTTGGAGAAGGTGGTCGTCATCACGCCGTGCATCGACGCCTTCACCGCCAAGAACATCGACATCACGCCGGACGTCGCCCGCGCGGTGCTCGTGCGGGTCGGCCTGCTGGAGGGGGAGCCCGACGGCGAGGTGTCCTTCCCGCGACGGGACGGCTCGCCGGGCACGGTGCGCCGGCACACCGACATCCCGGTGGCGGGTGGCCCGCTGCCGACGGACGCGCGGCTGGTGCTGCAGGTCAGCCGCTGGGACCGGCTCAAGGACATGCCGGGCGTGATGACCGGCTTCGTCGAGGGCGTGCATGACGAGTCGGTGCACCTGGCGTTGTGCGGGCCCGCGGTGGAGGCGGTCAGCGACGACCCGGAGGGCGCCGAGGTGCTCGCCGAGTGCGTCGAGGCGCACGCGGCGCTGCCGGAGTCGGTGCGCCGCCGGGTGCACCTGTTCTGCGTGCCGATGGACGACGTCGACGAGAACGCCTACATCGTCAACGCGCTGCAGCGGTACGCCGACATCGTCGTGCAGAAGAGCATCTTCGAGGGCTTCGGGCTCACGGTCACCGAAGCGATGTGGAAGGGAAAGCCGTTGGTGGCCAGCGCGGTCGGAGGCATCCAGGATCAGATCGACCACGGCATCGACGGCATGCTCCTGCCCGACCCCACCGACCTGGCGGCCCTCGGCGAGGCGCTGGCCGTGCTGCTGCGCGACGACGCGCTCGCCGCGCGCCTCGGCGAGGCCGCCCGGCAGAAGGTGCTGATGCGCTTCCTCGGCGACGGGAGCCTGTTCGCCTACGCCCGCCTCATCACCGACCTCGTCGCGTCGAAGGACCCCCAGGCCGA
>JBDIAM010000327.1:0-4087 GCA_039812445.1 Piscicoccus intestinalis
AGGCCCCGGAGGCGGGCAGGCGACTCGTCGAGGAGGGGCACGAGCTGGCCAACCACACGTGGGACCACCGCCGCATGGTCCTCGTCTCCGGTCAGGAGATCGAGCGCCAGATCGTCTCCACCGACGACCGGATCCGCGCCGCCGGGCAGCCCGGCACCCCGCTGTTCCGGCCGCCCTACGGCGACAAGCTCATCGGCCTGCCGCGCTACCTCGCGGCGCACGACCGCACGACGGTGATGTGGGACGTGGCCGTCGAGGAGTTTTCCGGCGACACGCAGTCCGCGCAGGACATCACGCGCGCCACGGTCGACCGGGCCCGGCCGGGATCGATCATCCTGCTGCACCCGTGGAACGGGCGCGCCGCCAGCCAGCAGGCCATCGGCCCGATCATCGACGAACTGCACGCCCGCGGCTATCGATTCGTCACCGTCTCGCAGGCCCTGGGCGGACGGACGAGCCAGTAGCGATGAGGTGACGAGAAGGTGACACAGTGAGCGACCACGAACACACCTACGAGGTCACGGTCACGTGGACCGGCAACCTCGGCGACGGCACCGCCTCCTACCGCGGCTACGGGCGGGAGCACGCGGTCACGGCCGATGGACCGCCGCCGATCGAGGGCTCCGCCGACCCGGCGTTTCGGGGTGACCCCGCGCGCTGGAACCCCGAGCAGTTGCTCGTGGCGTCGCTGTCGCAGTGCCACATGCTCTGGTACCTGCACCTGGCGGCCGAGGCCGGCCTCGTCGTCACCGCCTACACGGACCGGCCGCGCGGCACGATGGTGACCGGCTCCGACGGCTCGGGTCGGTTCACGCGGGTCATCCTGCGCCCCGACGTGACGATCCGCGCCGACGGCGATTCGCGCCTCGCCGAGCAACTCCATCATCGGGTTCCGCAGCTGTGCTTCATCGCCCGCTCGGTGAACTTTCCCGTCGACCACGAACCGCGGATCCGCACGCAGTCCGCGCCGGAGGTCGCAGGCACCGATGGATGAGACGACGCGCCGGGGTGACGCGGGGCGGGACGGCCTGCGGGTCGGCACGGAACCATCGCCGATCGAGGGCGTTCCGGTGCCGTTCGACGGGGCCGACGTCGCGCAGGTGGCGGCGCTGCGCGGCCGTCACGCGCTCGGCCCCGACGCCGGGCCGTTCTTCCACGGCAACCGCGCCGACCTGCAGCCGGGCGATCTGATCTCCCCCGGCCGGCGCTCGAACTTCGGGCGGGGCGACGTCGCCACGTTCGTGTACCTGGCGGCGACCATGGATGCCGCGATCTGGGGAGCGGAGCTCGCCCAGGGCGACGCCCCGGGCCGGGTCTACCGGGTCGAGCCCACGGGGGCCTTCGAAGACGACCCGAACGTCACCGACCAGCGTTTTCCCGGCAACCCCACCCGCTCCTACCGCACCCGGCACCCGCTGCGGGTCGCCGCGGAGATCGTCGGCTGGCAGGGGCACCCGCCCGAGGCGCTCGCGGCGATGCGCGCGAGCCTGGATCGGCTGCGCGCCGAGGGCGTCGAGGCCATCAACGAGTGAGCCGGCTCAGGTCTCCGCCGATCAATTCGCCGTTTCGACGATCGCGATCCGACCCTCTCTCCAGGCCCAAGGCTCTGACCTGCGGAGACGATAGGCGCGGGCGTTCGCGGCCAGATCGGCATCGTCGATCTGGTGAATCCTCGGGCGACACCCGTCGTGAGAGCCAGGTGCACCGGGTCGGAACCTTGGCCGGGTGCGGGCCAAATGCCGTGGCGACGCCCGCCCACGCATGGTCGAATCGACGCGGGCGCGGATCGCGCCGAGCCGAGCGCCGGACTCAGGGGATCAGATGACGCACGCGACGCCGGAGCCGACCCCCGACCCGGGAGCAACCCCGGACCTGCCGACCGGCACCAAGCTGCGCCTGCTCGCGGGTTACGTCACCCCGCATCGGCGCCTGCTCGCCCTCGGGGTGCTGCTCGGCCTCATCGGCACCGCCGCCGAACTGCTCACCCCGATGGTCACCAAGAACGTGCTGGACCGCCTCGAGGTCGACGCCTCGCTGACCGCCCCCGTGACCATCCTGGCCGTGCTGCTCGTGGCGGGCACCGTCATCCAGCTCGTGCAGGGCATCATGCTCGGCACGCTCGCCGAGCGCATCATCCTGTCGACCCGCACCGGCATGGTGCGCCACCTGCTCGGGGCGCGGGTGCCGGACGTGGCGGGCCGCGCGGGCGGGGAGATGGTCGCGCGGGTCACGTCCGACACGATGCTCATCCGCGAGGCCACGACCACGACGATCGTGCACGGCATCAACGGCGTGATCGCCCTCGTCGGGTCGGTGGTGCTCATGGCCGTGCTCGATGTGCCGCTGCTGCTGACGACGCTGGGGGTCATCGCGATCGTCGCGCTGGCCGCGGTGCTGCTCATGCCGCAGCTGGCCCGGGCGCAGCAACAGGCGCAGGCGGAGGTCGGCCGGATGGGCGGGCGCCTCGACGGGGTGCTGCGCGCGATCCGCACCGTCAAGGCGAGCCGCGCCGAGGAGCGCGAGTCGGAGCGGATCGGCCTCCACGCGGCGCAGTCGGCGCGGATGGCGGTGCGCGCGGTGCGCCTGGAGAACTACGCCTGGGCGATCACCGGCGGCGGCATCAACCTCGCCGTGCTCGTCGTGCTGGGGTTCGGTGGCTGGCGGGTCGCCAGCGGCGCGATTCAGGTCAGCACCCTGATCGCGTTCCTGCTGTACCTGTTTCAGCTGATGAGTCCGGTGTCGATGCTGACGATGGCGCTCACCGCCCTGCAGTCGGGCCTGGCGGCGGCCGCCCGCATCCACGAGATCACCGCGCTGCCGCAGGAGCCGCACGAGCCGACCGACTCGACCGACTCGCCGGCCGAGCCCGCCGCCCCGGTGGCCGACGCGCCGGCGCTGGAGCTGCGCGACGTGCGCTTCCGCTACTCGCCCGAGGGGCCGTGGGTGCTCGACGGGGTGTCGCTGAGCGTGCCGAGCCGGGGCCACATCGCGCTCGTGGGGCCGTCCGGAGCGGGCAAGACGACGATCTTCGGTCTGCTGCTGAAGTTCCTCGAGCCCCAACACGGGTCGATCGAGCTCGACGGCCGGCCGTTCGAGCAGTGGCCGCTCGGCCAGCTGCGCCGACGCCTGGCCTACGTCGAGCAGGACACCCCGCTGGTGCCGGGCACGCTGCGCGACAACCTCACCTACGCCGCCCCCGCCGCCACCCCCGCCGCGATCCACGCCGCCCTGGAGACGGTGCGCCTGGCCGCCCGGGTCGAGGCGCTGCCGAACGGCCTCGACACGGAGGTCTCCGGGGCGGTGCTCTCCGGCGGGGAGCGCCAGCGCGTCGCCCTCGCCCGGGCCCTCGTCGCCGATCCCGAGCTGCTGCTCCTGGACGAGGTGACCGCCCAGCTCGACGGCCTCACCGAGGCGGCGGTCGCCGCCGGCATCCGGCGCCAGGCACGACGCGGGGCGGTGGTGACGATCGCCCACCGGCTCTCCACGGTCATGGACGCCGACGCGATCGTGCTGCTGGAGGCGGGCCGCGTGCGGGCCGTCGGCACCCACGCGCAGCTGCTGGCCACCGACTCCCTGTATGCCGAGCTCGTCGCGGCCCTGCGCATCGGTGCGGACGGTCTCGCGGTGGACGCGCAGCCGTGACACCCGGAGGGCCTGCCTGCCGCGCCTAGGATCGTCACGATGACACCCGCCAGCGGCCGACCCGGGCAGCCGCGAGCGTCAGGCGGCTTCGCGTCGCGGCTGCGCTCGCAGTTCGTGCCCACCCCGCGCGCAGCGGCAGCGAGCGTGCTGCTGCTGCTCGTCGCGATCGCGCTCTGGGCCTGGCGGGCGGCCGGACGGGTGGTGCCCGGTGGGGAACTCGCCTCCTGGCAGGTCATGGCGCTGGAGCCGGTGCTGGCGTACGGCCTCGGGGCCGTCGCGGCGAGCCTGATCTGCCTGGTCGCGGCGTTGCTGCGGCGCCGCGCCCCGTGGCTGGGGATCACGATCTGGCTCGGATCGGCGGTGCTGCTGGCGACGATGGGCGCCGCCGCCGCGGCACGCGGGTGGTGGGCCCTCGTGGCCGTCCTGCTCGTGTGCGTGCCGTTGG
>JBDIAM010000328.1:0-4077 GCA_039812445.1 Piscicoccus intestinalis
GCGGCCCCGAGTAGCGAGAGCACGGCGAGCCACCCCGGGTTGAGCAGGGCGAAGATGCCGACGACGAGGCCGTCGAGCACCAGTTGCACGTAGCCGGCTCGCCAGCCGAGCCGCTCCTGGGCGATGAGGGCGAGCACATTGAAGCCGCCGAGGCTCGCGCCGTGCCGGAACAGCACGACGAGCGCGACGCTCGCGAGCGTGTTACCGACGATCGCGCCGAACGCCGGGTCGATGCGCTCGATCGTCAGCACGTGGGGCAGCGCCTGCACGAGCGCCGACATCGCGACGACGCACACGATCGTGCGGATCGTGAACGGCCAGCCCTTGCGGCTGATGGCCAGCACCATGAACGGCAGGGTGATCCCCAGGAAGACCGGTCCGAACGCCCAGCCCGCGATGTGGCTGACGAGCAGCGCGGCGCCGGCGGTCCCGCCGGTGACCAGGCCCGCGGCCTGCATGAGGTACACGCCGAGCGCGGCGATCGTGATGCCCACGCACGTGCTGACGACGTTCTCGATGTGCCCGTGCGGAGGCGCCGCCGGAGCCGGGCCGGCCACCACAGGCGCGGGGGCCGCGACCGACGCGGGGCCGGAGGACCGGGTCTCGCTTCGCAGATTCAGGCGCATGCCCAGCAGGATCGGAGGCTAGTGGGCGAACGCGCAACACAAGGCTCCCAATCTGAGCACAGTGTCAAATTAGGCTGATGGGAGATGACAAGATGCGCAGTATGGATAGCCTCGACGCCCGGATCCTCCTGGCCATCGACGATGACCCGGACGCCACCGTGCTCGCCCTCGCCCAGCGCCTCGGCATCGCGCGCAACACCCTGACGGCCCGGCTCAAGCGGCTCACCGCCGAGGGTGCGGTGCGGGAGTTCAGCCGCCGCGTCGACCCGGCGGCCCTCGGCTACGGCCTCGTCGCGTTCATCTCGGTGGAGCTCAGCGTCAAGGTCGAGATGTGGGCGCCCGACGCGCTGCACCGCATCCCGCAGATCGTCGAGATGCACGCGACGACCGGCGACGCCGACCTGCTGCTCAAGGTCGTCGCGCGCGACCCCCTCGACCTGCACCGCGTCACCGGCGAGGTCGTCGCCGTTCCGGAGGTGGTGCGCACGAGCACGGTGATCAGCCTCTACGAGGAGATGCCTGCGCGGGTGCGCCCCCTGCTGCAGGCCGTGGCCGACGGGGTGCCTCCCGGAGCCGGTGAGCGCCACCGCCCCCCGGTGCGCTGAGACCGGCCGCTCGCGTCAGATCAGCGTCAGACCGGAGCCAGACCGGAGCCAGACCGCAGTCAGATCCAGGACGGGAACCACATGCGCCACCGCCAGTGGTCGTACGGGATGACCTGCGCGGTGTAGAGCGGCCAGTAGAAGACGAAGATCACGGCCACGAGCACGAGGTAACCGACGACGAGCCCCAGGCCCCACCGTCTCCGGGCGGGGGAGTCGCCGGCGCGCCCCAGCACGAGCGAGGCCGCGTACGTCACGGCGAGCACGACGAACGGCACGAACGCCACCGAGTAGAAGGTGAAGATCGTGCGCTCCTGGTACATGAACCACGGCAGGTAGCCGGCGACGAACCCGGCGAGGATCGCCCCGGCGCGCCAGTCGCGCATGGCGGCCCAGCAGAACAGCAGCACCGGCAGCGCGAGCGTGGCGGCCCACCAGATCGCCGGGTTGCCCAGGTCGGTGATCGCCTTCGAGCAGTTCTCGACGGTGCAACCCTGCTGCCCGAGGCTCGGCCCCTCGTAGTAGAACGACGTGGGCCGGGCCTGCAGCAGCCACGACCACGGGTTGCTCATGTAGTCGTGATGGCTGGTCAGCCCGACGTGAAAGTTCCACATGTCGACGTGGTAGTGCCACAGCGAGCGCAGCGCGTCGGGCACCAGCCCCGCGATCCCGGAGGCGGGGTGCTCGGCCGCCCAGTCGCGGCCCCACCCGGTGTCGGAACGGAACCAGCCGGTCCACGACGCGAGGTAGGTCACCAAGGCGGAGCCCACCATGATCGCCGCCGCTGGCAGGCCGTCCTTGACGATCGCGGCGGTGCGCCAGCGGTGCACGCCGGCGACGCGGCGGGCGCCCATGTCCCAGAAGACCGTCATGAGGCCGAACACGGCCAGGAAGTACAGGCCCGACCATTTCGTG
This sequence comes from Piscicoccus intestinalis, assembly GCA_039812445.1. Lineage (GTDB taxonomy): Bacteria > Actinomycetota > Actinomycetes > Actinomycetales > Dermatophilaceae > Kineosphaera > Kineosphaera intestinalis_A. The sequence continues at coordinate 2,144 of JBDIAM010000328.1, forward strand.
CCGATGCACAGCCCCAGGCTGATGCCCGCCACCCAGCGCCACGGCCGCCAGCCGAGGAAGGGGCCGTAGCGCAGCGCGGGGTCGTCGAAGCGCATGCCGGCGTCGCGCCAGCCCCCGACGATGTGCGCGAGCCGTTCGCGGGAGGCGTCGCGGTCGAGCACGAGCGCGCAGAACCCGCCGAGCGCGAAGAACATCACCGACATGTCGAGCAGGCCCGTGCGGGAGTGCACGAAGTGCTGTCCGTCGAGCGTGAGTAGGAGCCCGGCGAACACGCCGAGCGCGGTCGAGCCGAACATCCGCCGGGCGGTGCGAGCCAGCATGAGGATCGACAGGGTGCCGAGCACCGCCACCCCGACCCGCCACGACCACGCGTGCTGCACCCCGCCGAGTTGCTCGCCGATCGCGATGACCCACTTGCCGACCGGAGGGTGCACGACGAAGTCGGCGGTGGCGCCGAAGACGTCCGGGGTTCCCGCGGCCCACACCTGGTCGACGCCGGGGGTCGCGTCCTCGCCGGAGAGCTCGCTCTTGACCCGGTGTTCGACCCCGAAGGTCAGCAGCGACCAGGCCTGCTTGACGTAATACGTTTCGTCGAAGATCAGCGTGTCGGGGCGGCCCAGCTGCCAGAACCGGAGCACGCCCGCGTAGAGCGCGACGAGCAGCGGACCGAGCCACCCGGCGAGCCGGTCGGTGGGCCTGCTTCCGAGCAGCCGCAGGCGCAGCTGCTCGGTGTGACTCATGCGCCCCATCGTAGGTGGGCCGTCCGGTCGCGCGGCCCTCGCCCCGCTGGCGTCGGGCAACGTTGAGCCGGCAGGACTTTCGCGCACAACCTCGCAACCCGGGAGGCGGGCGCGTCGGCGCGGGAGGCCGCGCTGTCAGGATTGGGGGATGAGCGCGGAGCCGAGCGAGACGATCCACGAAGGCGGCGTGCTGGTGCTCGCCGCGACCCCGATCGGCGATCCGCGCGACGCCTCGCCGCGGCTGGCGGCGGAGTTGGCGGGCGCGGACGTCGTCGCCGCCGAGGACACGCGGCGGTTGCAGCGGCTGTGCGCCGCGCTCGGGGTGCGCCCGGCGCAGGACGGGCGGGTGCTCAGCTACCACGACCACAACGAGCGGTCGCGCACGCCGGAGCTGGCGGCGCAGGTCGCGGCCGGGGCGCGCGTGGTGCTCGTCACCGACGCGGGCATGCCTTCGGTCTCCGACCCGGGGTACCGGCTCGTGGAGGCGGTCGTCGCCGCCGGCGGGCGGGTGACGTGCGTGCCGGGCCCGAGTGCGGTGCTCATGGCGCTGGCGGTCTCCGGGCTGCCCGTCGACCGGTTCTGCTTCGAGGGCTTCCCGCCACGCAAGTCGGGGGACCGCGCGCGGGCGCTGGCGGGGCTCGCCGGCGAGCCCCGCACGCTGGTGTTCTTCGAGGCGCCGCACCGGCTCGAGGCGACGCTGCAGGCCATGGGCGATGCCTTCGGCGACGGGCGCGCCGCGGCGGTCTGCCGGGAGCTGACCAAGAGTTACGAGCAGGTCGTGCGCGGCCCGCTGGCCGACCTGCTCACGTGGAGCCGGGAGCACCCCGACCAGGTGCGCGGCGAGATCACCCTCGTCGTCTCGGGTGCGGAGCCGGTGGCCGCCGACCCCGACGAGGCGCACGCGCAGGTGGCCCGTCGGGTCGAGGCGGGGGAGCGGCTCAAGGACGCCGCCCGGGCCGTCTCCGCCCAGACCGGCGTCTCGGCGCGCGAGCTGTACGCGGCCCACGTGAACCGGCCCTCCCGGTAACCGGCGCGTGGCTGCCTCCGGCCGGTGTTCGCGAGGCGGCGCGCCCGCCTGTTGACCCACCGGTGTCACCTGCGCTGTCTACGCTGAGACGCATCGCTGCCGCCGACGGTCGCCGGCAACACCCGTGCTCGACCGGTCGGTCAGACACCGTCCACAGACACGTCAGG
>JBDIAM010000329.1:0-4076 GCA_039812445.1 Piscicoccus intestinalis
GCGTCCGACCCCCGGGGGTGAACCGGTGCCCAAGAGGCCCACGCGCTCGCACGCGCCCGATGACACCGACACCGACGCCCCTGGCGACCGGGCGCGCCGTGACCTGGGCCCCCTGGGCGACAACGAGACGTACGTGCCCGGCCACGGCGACCGGCGCTACGCGGTGCACTCCTACGACCTCGACCTCACCGTCAAGCTCGCCGGCAACCACGTGCGCGGACGCGCCGAACTCGTCATCACCCCGACCGCATCGCCCGACGAGCCGACCGGCGACCTGGACCGCTTCCGCCTCGACCTGCACGGCCTGAAGGTCGACGGCGTCACCGTCGACGGCAAGCCCGCCAAACACACGCGCCGCGGCGACCACGTGCACGTCTCCCCCAAGCAACCGGTGCCGGCCGGGGGGCAGGCCCGGGTCGTCGTGCGGTACTCGGGCAACCCGTCCCAGGTGCGCGGGATCGACGGGCTCGCGGGCTGGGAGGAACTCGACGACGGCGTCATCGTCGCCTCGCAGCCACACGGGGCGCCGTCGTGGTTCCCGTGCAACGACCGACCCGACGACAAGGCCGCCTACCGCATCGCGGTCAGCACCGACGCCGGCTACCGGGTGGTCGCCAACGGCACGCTCGTCGAGACGGTCCGTCGCTCGAGCCGCGTGACCTGGGTCTACGACCAGCCGGAGCCGATGGCCACCTACCTGGCGACCGTGCAGATCGGCCGCTACGAGCAATTCGACCTCGAGCACACCGACGGCCCCGGCGGAGCGGTGCCGATCACCGTGCACCACCCCGCGTCGCTGCTACGGCAGGTGCGATCGGGTCCGATGGCCCGGCACCGCGAGATGATGGCCGCGTTCGCCGACGCATTCGGCCCGTACCCGTTCGCCCGCTACGACGTCGTCGTCACGCCCGACGTGCTCGAGATCCCGCTGGAGGCGCAGACGATGTCGATCTTCGGCCGCACGTTCGTGCGCGCCGGTTGGGAGCAGGAGCGGCTGGTCGCCCACGAGCTGGCCCATCAGTGGTTCGGCAACGCCGTGACCCTCGGCGCGTGGCGCGACATCTGGTTGCACGAGGGATTCGCCTGCTGGAGCGAGTGGTTGTGGTCGGAGCGCTCCGGCGGCCGCACCGCCGCCGAGCTCTCCCGCGAACACCACCGCCGGCTCGCCCGAGAGCCGCAGGATCTCTACCTCGCCGACCCGACCCCCGAGCTCATGTTCGACGACCGGGTCTACAAGCGCGGCGGCGTGCTCGTCCAGGCCCTGCGCGAATACGTCGGAGACGGTGCGTTCTTCGAGTTCCTGCGCGGCTGGTGCGCGCGGCACCGGTTCGGCACCGTGAGCACCGAGGGGTTCGTCGCGCAGGCCGCCGCCGAACTCGGCCTGGCTCCCGACTGGTTCGACCCGTGGCTGCAGCACCGCGCCCTCCCGGCGTGGGGAGACTGACGCCCGAGAGGCGCCTACTCCTTGCTGTCGGCGTGCGCGGGCCGCAGCGCGCGTTCGGTCGCCTTGTCGACGATGGCCCCGGACCGGCGTCGGGTGGCCCGGCCGAGGTAGGCGCCGAGGCTGACTCCGGCCGCGAGCGCCAGGCCGACGGCCACCGCCCCGCCGAGGGAGTCGAACGCCGGCCCGTAGCCCTCCCGCCCGTCGTTGGTCGCGAGGTGGTACAGCCCGCGGTACACCGCGAGGCCGGGCAGCAGCGGCACGATCCCGGCGGTGCTCAGCGCGAGCCCCGGCACGGTCCACACCCGCCCGAACACCTGGGCGCAGGTGCCGACGACGAGCGCCGCCACCCCGCTGGCCGCGGCGGCGCCGAGGGCGTCGACCGTCAGCGCGTACACGCCCCAGCCGACACTTCCGGTGACCATGCACAACGCGACGGTGCGACCGCCGGCGTAGGAGCTGATCGCGAACGCCACGGCGATGAGGGCCGACGACACGACCTGCAACCCCACGTCGCCGGTCATCCCCTCGTACGCGGACAGGTACATCGGGGCCCCCAGCGTCGTGCTCACGGTGAGCACCATGAGCACGCCGACGATGATGCCCATCGTCAGCACGACCACCTCGAAGGCCCGCGCGGAGGCGGTGATGTAGTACCCGTCGATCGCGTCCTGGGCCGCTCCGACCACCGAGAGACCGGCCAGCAGCACGACGATGCCGGTGGCGACGACCGCGGAGGCCGACACCCGTTCCAGGCCCGGCACCTCGTCCAGTCGGGCGTACACGAGGGCGACCGCCATCGTCGTCGGGATCGCGCCGCCGACGACCTGTGTGAAGAACGTCGGCAGCTTGCGGCGGGCGAGCCACAGCTGGCTGCGGTCGACGATGACGGCGTTGACCAGGGACAAGACGACCTCGGGGGTGGAGCCGCCGAGGAGCAGGCACACGGACACGCCGAGCAGCGCGTACGCCGCGGTCACCAGCGACCGGCGGTACAGCCGCGGCATGGCCATGATCGACTCGAACCGTTGCCGCGCCTCGTCGAGGCTGACGATGTCGTCCTCGACGTCGTTGACGAGCCGTTGCAGCCGCGCGAGCCGCTCATAGTCCTGGGTGCGCGTGCTGACGTTGCGGATCAACGTGATCGGCGGCTCCGCGCCGCGGTAGTGGCACACGCTGATCGAGGTGAACGTCACGTCGACGTGCACCGACCGCAGGCCGTACACCGCCCGGATCCGCAGCACCGCCGCGGTGACCTCCGCGGCGGAGGCGCCGGTCGACAGCAGCGAATCGGCGATGCGCATCGCGAGGTCGAGCACCCGGCGGGCCCGCTGCTCGTCGACGCCGTCGGTCACGGCCCGCAGGTCCAGGCTCCACGTGGGCGCGGCCTCGGCGGTCAGGGCCCGGTGGGCCCGGTCGCGCCAGCGCAGCTTGCTGGTGTGGGCCACGAGGAAGCCGGTGTCGGTGTCCGCCGCGGTCGGCAGGGCGCGGGTGTGGGTCGTGGGGTTGACGGGCTTGTTCGACGGTTTCTTTCGCGGTCGACGCGGCAGCGGTGCGGACACGTCTCCCACTGTGCGACGCCGCGGCCGGGCGGGGCAATCACCCTGTTCACGGGCGCGTCGGCGGCGTCGGGACGGGCGTGCCAGCATGGGGTGATGAGTGAGCAGCAGGCCAAGGCCGGGCACCGCGCCCGCCCCACGTCCGAGAACTTCACGGCGTTCATCGCCTCCGGGTGGGCGCCGCGCAGCACGCAGCTGCCCGACCTCAGTGAGCCGGCCCGCTGGGCCGCGGCGCGTCGCGAGGCGCTGTCGGCCGCCTTCCCCGGCGAGCGGCTCGTGCTGCCCGCCGGCGGCTACAAGGTGCGCAGCAACGACACCGACTACGTCTTCCGGCCGCACTCTGCGTTCGCCCACCTCACCGGCCTGGGCAGCGACCGCGAGCCCGACGCGGTGCTCGTGCTCGAGCCGCTGCCCGAGGGCGGTCACGAGCCGGTGCTGTACTTCCTGCCCCTGGCGCCGCGCGACAGCGAGGAGTTCTTCGCCGACTCCCGCGTCGGGGAGTTCTGGGTCGGCGCCCGCCCGACGCTGGAGAGCATGGCCGCCGAGCTCGGCATGCGCACGGAGCCGGTGGAGAACCTGCGCGACGCCCTCGCCAAGGACGCCGGACTCGTCTCCCTGCGCGTCGTCCGCGACGCCGACACCCAGGTCAGCGCGATGGTCGAGGAGGTGCGTTCGCAGAGCGGCCTCGTGCAGTCGGCCCAGGAACAGGAGGCTGCGCTCGAGGCCGACGCCGAGTTGGCGCGGCGGCTGTCGACGATGCGCATGGTCAAGGACGACTGGGAGGCGCAGCAGATGCGCGAGGCGTGCGTGGCGACCGCGGACGCCTTCGGAGCCGTCGTCGCCGACCTCCCGGAGGCGGTGCGGCGCGGCCGCGGCGAACGCTGGGTCGAGGGGGTCTTCGGTCTGCACGCGCGGCACTCGGGCAACGGGGTCGGCTACGACTCGATCTGCGCCGCCGGCGATCACGCGAACACGCTTCACTGGATCAAGAACACCGGTGACCTGCGCCCCGGCGACCTCATCCTCATCGACGCCGGCGTCGAGATCGACTCGCTGTTCACCGCCGACGTCACCCG
>JBDIAM010000330.1:0-4069 GCA_039812445.1 Piscicoccus intestinalis
TCAGCGCCGGTCAGCGCCGGTCAGCGCCGGTCAGCGCCGGTCAGTGCGCCCCCGACGTGGCGCCCGGGCCCTCGAGCTGCTCGGGGATCCGCAGCCCCCGCGACCGCAGCTCGAGGTTGGCGAGCTGACGCACGACGAGCGGGTCGCCGGCACGCCAGTCGGCGACCGGGTCGTCGCTGATCCCCGCGAGCTTGGGCATCGGCTGGTTGACCAGGGCGCGCAGCGCGAAGAGGTCGAGATCGGCCTCCGCGTCGATGAACTCCTTGGCGGCCGCGGCCCGCCGGTAGAACGAGATGCGCAGGAACAGCCACGGGATGATGACGATGAGGATCGGCGCGGAGGCCGTCGCGATGCCCAGGGCCAGCGACAGCCGCTCGAGCGCGAGCGCGGTGTCCCAGCCGATGCTGGAGATCTCGGAGCCGGTGCCCGCCAGGTTGCTGAACGCCCCGACGAGCTGATCGCCGATCATCGGCAGCCCGCGCACCTGGTTGGCGGTGTCGGTCATCGTCTGGTTGAACGAGATTCCCGTCGAGTGCAGCTGCCGCGCCGGGCCCGTGAGCGCGATCGCCAGCGAGTACATCCAGTTGCCGACCCAGATCCACACCAGCGCCCACGCGGCAACCAGGGCGTCCATGATCATCTGGCCGAGTCGGCGGCGCGGGGTCTGGGCGTACCACATGCCCCACATCCTGCCCGGCGCGCGGCCCCGATGAGGCCGCGAACCACCGTCTCATCAGCGCCGTCTCGTCGTCGTTGCCGAGCTGAGACCAACCGGGCGCCTACGATGCCCTCGTGGCCGGGCCTGCCGCGAGCCCCATCGAGCTCGCCGTCGACGACTGGCTGACGCACCTGGGCGTCGAGCGGGGGGTGTCGGCCAACACCTCGGCCTCCTATCGGCGGGATCTGCGCCGCTACCTCGAGCACCTCGCCGGCCACGGCGTCACCGACCCCGCCGCCGTCACACCGGCTCTCGTCGCCGACTTCGTCGTCGCCCTGCGCGAGGGCCGCGGGGGCCGTCCGCTGGCCGCCTCCTCCGCGGGCCGCGCGCTCATCGCCGTGCGGGGGCTGCACCGGTTTCTGCTGCTCGAGGGACGCACGCCCAGCGATCCCGCCGCCGGGGTGCGGCCGCCCGCGACCGCCCGGCGGCTGCCCGACGCGCTGTCCGTCGAGCAGGTCGACGCGCTGCTCGCCGCCGCCGGAGACGGTGCCACGCCCGTCTCCCTGCGCGACCGCGCCCTGCTCGAGCTGCTCTACGGCACCGGGGCCCGCATCTCGGAGGCGGTCGGGCTCGACGTCGACGACGTGTACGCCGAGGGGTTCGAGCCGCAGGCCGGTTCGGACGTCGGACCGCAGGCGGGTCCGGAGGGCGGAACCAAGGGCGGATCGGAGGCCGGATCGGAGGCGGGGGAGGACGCCGCGCACGGCCGCGTCGTCGACGGGCTGCGGCTCGTCGGCAAGGGCGGCACGCACCGCGTCGTGCCGGTCGGCCGGTACGCGCGCGCCGCCATCGAGGCGTACCTCGTGCGGGGGCGTCCGGCGCTGATCGCGGGCGCCCCGGGACGCGCGGGAGCCGCCCTGTTCGTCGGCGTGCGCGGGCGGCGCCTCAGCCGCCAGAGCGCGTGGAACATCCTGCGCGGCCTGGCCGCGACGGCCGCCGCCACGGCCGCCGCCTCGGCCTCCTCGGAGGGCACCGACGCCGACGACCTCACCGATCTCACCGGCCTCGCCGAGCGGATCGGCCCGCACACGCTGCGGCACACGTTCGCGACGCACCTGCTCGACGGGGGTGCCGACGTGCGGGTGGTGCAGGAGCTGCTCGGTCACGCGAGCGTGACGACGACGCAGATCTACACGCACGTCACCGTGCAGCGGCTGCGGGAGGTCTACGCCGCCGCGCACCCCCGCGCCCGCTGACGGGCGCGGCGGGCGCCGGCCGGCCCTCGAAAGGCCGACCCTGGAACGCCGCACCCCGCGCGCTGACGAGGCCCCGCCGCCGTCGACGACCCAAACCCGGAAAGCCTTGTGCGACAGGCCCCGAAAGCGACGCGGCCGGCCCGGCGCGCCCGTCGGGCAGGGTTGCGCCGCAACCGCGCTGATACAGTCGGCCGCAGGCCGCGCGGCGGGGGGCTGCAGGCCGCCGCGGCAGCAGATCGCACGACGCGTCCGCCGTCCGAACAGGAGAGTGGCACACCGATGGCCTTGCAGCAGACCGCCTCGCCGGGCAGCGCAGACGCGCCGGCCGTGCAGCGCGACGAGCCCGACGCCGACCAGTTCGAGACCGCAGCCGAGAGCTCGACGGGTCGCCTGCCCGGCACCGAGAGCGCCGGCCACGGGTCGCTGGGCCCGACCGGGCGCCCCATGCCGGACTTCCCCGAGCCGCCCGCCCTCGACCGGCACGGCCCCGCCCGGATCATCGCGATGTGCAACCAGAAGGGCGGCGTCGGCAAGACGACGACGACCATCAACCTCGGCGCCGCGCTCGCCGAGCTCGGCCGCAAGGTGCTGCTCGTCGACTTCGACCCCCAGGGCGCGCTCTCGGTCGGGTTCGGGCTGCGCGCCCACGAGCTCGACCTGACGATCTACAACCTGCTCGTCGAGCGCGGCCACGACGTGCGCGAGGTCATCCAGACCACCCGCACCCGCAACCTCGACCTGCTGCCGGCGAACATCGACCTGTCGGCCGCCGAGGTGCAGCTCGTCGGCGAGGTGGCCCGCGAGATGGTGCTGGCACGGGTGCTGCGCCCTGTGCTCGACGACTACGACGTCGTGCTCATCGACTGCCAGCCCTCGCTCGGGCTCCTCACGGTCAACGCGCTGACCGCCTCCCACGGCGTCATCATCCCGCTGGAGTGTGAGTTCTTCGCGATGCGCGGCGTGGCGCTGCTCGTGGAGACCATCGACAAGGTCACCGACCGGCTCAACCCGCGCCTGCAGATCGACGGCATCCTCGCGACGATGTACGACGGGCGCACCCTGCACAGCCGGGAGGTCGTGCGCAGCGTCGTCGACCACTTCCAGGACCGCGTCTTCCACACCGTCATCAGCCGCACCGTGAAGTTCCCCGACGCGACGCTCGCGGCCGAGCCGATCACCCAGTACGCGCCGACCCACGGCGCCGCCGAGGCCTACCGGCAGCTGGCCCGCGAGCTCATCAGCCGAGGCGGGGCGGCCTGAGCACGACCCCGCAACCACCGCCGGCCGACTCGACCGACTCGACCGAGCCCGACAGGCCCACCGGACCCGCCGAATCGGCGCCCGGCGGGGTGCTCACGCGTCGCCCCGCGAACGCGCCGTTCGAGGTGCATCTCGACGTCTTCTCCGGGCCGTTCGACCTGCTGCTCGGGCTCATCTCCAAGCACAAGCTCGACATCACCGAGATCGCGTTGGCTCAGGTCACCGACGAGTTCGTCGCGCACATCCGCGCGCAGCAGGCCGCCGACGAGGGCTGGGACCTCTCGCAGGCCTCCGAGTTCCTGCTCGTCGCCGCGACCCTGCTCGACCTCAAGGCCGCCCGCCTGCTGCCGCGCACCGGTGACGAGGAGGAGGACCTCGAGCTCATCGAGGCCCGCGACCTGTTGTTCGCCCGGCTCCTGCAGTACCGCGCGTTCAAGGACGTCGCCGCGTGGATCGAGGACCGCGTCGCCCGGCACGGCCGGCTGATGCCCCGGCAGGCCGGCCTCGAACCCCGGTTCGCCTCGCTGCTGCCCGAACTCGTGCTGTCGGTGACCCCCGAGCAGCTCGCGAAGATCGCGGCGACCGCGCTGACGCCCAAGCCGCCGCCGACCGTCGGCGTCACCCACCTGCACGCGCCCGCGGTCAGCGTGCGCGAGCAGGCCGAGGTCATCGTGCAGCGGCTGCGCGCGCGCCGCGCGGCGTCGTTCCGCGAGCTGGTCGCCGACGCCGACAACACCCTCGTCGTCGTCGCGCGGTTCCTCGCGCTGCTCGAGCTGTTCCGGGAGTCGGCGGTGACGTTCGATCAGGAGGAGGCGCTCGGCGAGCTGAGCGTCACGTGGACCGGCTCCGACGCGGGAACCCTGCAGGTCGGGGACGAGTTCGACGGCGAGGCCGA
>JBDIAM010000331.1:0-4067 GCA_039812445.1 Piscicoccus intestinalis
GGCCATCAGGGCGCGACGGCGTGCACGACGTCGATGACGCTCCCGTCGCGGTACCGCACGACTCCGACGATTTCGTCGGTCGTGGGCACCGTGTTCGGCCGCCCGCAGATCTCGATCGCTCGGTCGTACAGGTTGGCGATGTTGGTCAGCTTCACGCCGGCGTCGAGCAGCCGCGCCGCGACGTCCGCGCGACGCGGGTTGACCGCGATGCCGTAGTCGGTGACGAGCACGTCGATGTTCTCTCCTGGTGTGACAAGCGTCGTCACCCGTTCCACGATCGTCGGGATGCGGGTGCGGATGAGCGGGGCGACGACGATGACGAGCTTGGCGCCCGCGGCCGTGTCGCAGTGTCCGCCGGAGGCGCCCATCATGAGGCCGTCGGAGCCGGTGAGCACGTTGACGTTGAAGTCCAGGTCGATCTCCAACGCCGACAGGATCACCATGTCGAGTTCGTCGACACAGGCGGCCTTCGACAGCGGCGAGGCGTATTCCTGCGCCGAAATCACCGTGTGATGGGGGTTCTTCGCCAGCGAAGCCACCGCCACGGTGTCGAAGGTCTGCACGTCGAGCAGCCGCTCGATGAGCCCCTGTTCGTGCAGCCCCACCATGCCGGCGGTGATGCCGCCGAGCGCCCAGCGCGCCGTGATCTTGCGGCGAGACATCCGTTCGCCGATGAAATTCGTCACGGCCGTCGCCGCGCCGCCGGAGCCGGTCTGGATCGAGAACCCGTCGGTGAAGAACCCGCCGAACTCGATGACGTCCGCCGACAGCCGGGCGATGAGCAGGTCGCGGGGGTTGCTCGTGATGCGGGTGGCGCCGACGTTGATGCGGCTCGGGTCGCCGACCGAGTCGACCTTGACGATGTAGTCGACGTGGTCCTGACGGATGACCGCCGGGGTATGCGGGAACGGCACGATCTGCTCGGTGACGAGGATGACCGTCTGCGCATGCTGTGCGTCGACGAGCGCGTACCCCAGTGAGCCACAACGGCTTTCACCGCTAATCCCGTTAGCGTTGCCGTACTCGTCGCACGCCGAGACGCCGAGGAAGGCCACCGTCGGGCGCAACTCACCGGTCTCGATGAGCGCGGCCCGGCCGCCGTGGCTGTGGATGTGTACCGGCTCCGGCAGCAGCCCGCCGCGGCTGATCCGCTCCGCGAGCCGGCCGCGCATGCCGGAGGTGTAGATGCGGGTGACGACCCCCTGCTCGATGTACCGGGCGATGTCGGAATGGCACTCGTTGAGCGAGGATCCGGCGAGGGTCAGGTCGCGGATACCGAGGCTGGCGATCTGCTCGAGCACCGCGAGGATCACCTTGTCGCCCTCGCGGAAGTGGTGGTGGAAGGAGATCGTGTCGCCGTCCTTGAGACCTGAGCGGATGATCGCCTCGCGCAGGGTGTCGATGATCTTGCGGTGTCGCTTGGCGGTCTCGTCACGCAGGTAGGGCGTGGCCGTCGACCAGCCGGTGAAGGGTTGCAGCCCGCGCAGCAGCGGGGAGTCCAGCGGCACTCGGGTGGATGCGGGGCGGGTGGTGGTGTCGACCATGTTCGGGCTCCCTTCAGCGCCTGACTCCGGAGACGGCCGCGAGCCGCAGGATGCGTTTGGCGGAGTTGATGATCGGGGCGTCGATCATTTTTCCGTCGAGCGCCACGGCGCCTTTGCCCTCTTCCTCGGCGATCTTCGCCGCCTCGACGACGCGCCGGGCGTGCTCGACCTCGCTGGCGGTGGGCGCGAACGCGTTGTGCAGCGGCTCGATCTGGCGCGGGTTGATGAGGGACTTGCCGTCGAAGCCGAGGCGCTTGATGACCGCCACCTCGCGCAGGAAGCCCTCGGTGTTGTTGGCGTCGCTGAAGACCACGTCGAAGCAGTGGATCTTGGCCACGCGCGCGGCGTGCAGGATCGCGGCGCGCGCGTAGAACAGCTGCGATTCGTCGGCGGCCGCATCATGCACGGTGTGCATGTCCATGACGTAGTCGTAGGCGGCCAGCGCGATGCCCATCATGCGCGGGGAGGCCGTCGCGATGGCGACCGCATTGACCACTCCGGAGGCCGATTCGACGGCGGCGAGGATGCGCGTCGTGCCTACCGGCACCCCGTACTTCTCCTCGTTCGCCGCCAACTCGGCGTCGAGACCGCGCACCATGTCGGCGTCGCGCACCATCGGCAGCCGCACGATCGCGGCGCCCGCGCTGACGACCGCCTCCACGTCGTCGTGGAAGAACTCGGTGTCGATGCCGTTGACCCGCACGACGACCTGCTCGTTGCGCCAGATCGGGCTCTTGATCGCCTCGCGCACGAGCAGCCGGGCGGTGTCCTTCTCGCGCAGGGCCACGGAGTCTTCGAGGTCGAACATCACGTAGTCGGCGCCGTAGACCTGCACCGTCGACAGCCAGGCCGCGTTGGAGCCGGGCACGAACAGCATCGAGCGGCTCGGGCGGTCACGGCGGGGGGCTTCGGTGTTGCGCGCGCTCACAACGACCTCCAATCGGGTTCGGCCTCGTCGGAGCCGCGCAGCACGGCCCCCTGCACGCGGGCGCGGATGACGAACTCCAGCGCGCCCTTGTCGTCGACGGCGACGAGCCCTTCGGTGACGCCCATGCGGTCGAGCTGGTCGGTGACGACACGGCGGATGTCGTCGCCGAACTGGCCCATGACCGACGACTTCACGTCGAGTTTGAGGGTGCGGGCGGGGTTGACGCGCACCAGCACGTCGGATGACTCCAACGTGCCCGCCAGCGCCTCGCGGGTTATTCGCATCACTGCTCCTGTCGATCGGAAAAGAACTGGGATCGCAGATGGGCGAGGGTGGGGGCGGGCACGAGCCGCGCCACGGTCTCCTCGTCGCCGGCCTCGAGCGCCGCGCGCACCCGGGAGGCCGAGATCGGCTCGCCGTCCAGCTCCAGGCGCGGCACCTCGTGCACGCGAATCGGCGGGCTGTCCGAGGGCTCTTCCTGCAGCCAGCGCCGCATCTCGTCGTTGTAGGAGGCGGTGACGACCGACAGCGGTTCGGTGCCGACGAAGCGGTCGGTCACGCCCAGCGCCGGCCCGATGTGCTGCCGGAAGAGCTGCAGGTCGAGCCCGGCGGCCGCCTGCGCCCGCGTGTCCTCCTTGGCGAGGAAGTAGTTGGGGAACGTGGCGCGGCTGACGATGTACCGCGAGCCGCGATGGACCCGGATGTTGTCGATGCCCGCGTCGGCGACCCCTTCGCGCACGAGGCGCAGCCGCACGTCGGCGGGAAACGCGCCGGGTGCGTGCTCGGCCACGACGAACACGTGCAGCACATCGACCTGCTCGGCGGCGGTGCGCAGCAGGTGCAGATGCCCGAGCGTGAACGGGTTGGCGTGCAACACGACGGCGCCGACCCGGTCGCCCGGCTCGCGCATGGCGCGCAGCTCGTCGAGGTAGAGCTCGAGGGCGAACGGCGAGTTCTCCAGGAGGATCGCCGCGCCGGGCACCTCGGCGAGGAACGTGAAACCCAGGCTCTCCAGGGTGAGCCGGTTGCACGGTTTGGTGAAGGCGAACAGGGTGCCGCGGCCGCGGTCGACCGCCTCGTAGAACATCCGCTGCATGAGCGGCGCGGCCACGCCCTGGCCCTGCACGGAGGCGGCCGCCGACAGGCACTTGATGACCGAACCGGCGAGCCCGACACACGCCACGAGGTCGGTGCCGAGGTGGGCGGTGACGAAGAACTCGACGTCCTCGTCGATCAGCAGGTCGTTGGCGGCGAGCAGGTCGCGCACCTCGCGCAGCCGAGCCGGCTCCCCGGTGACCGGCAGCACGTCCAGGCGCAGCCCGGAACGCGGCTCGTCCGTGACGCTCGCGGTCATCTCGCCTGCCTGGGTCGTGACGGTGTCGCGCGCCGTGGTGGTGCCGTGGGGGTGCCACGGACCTCGCGCCCTCTGCCGTGACCAGCGCCTCTCAGGGCGCTGACGGCGCGCGACCCGGGAAGCTTGGGTGCTCGAATCTTTCCACAAGCTCCCCGCGAGATGGTGGACTGCACAGTTAATTATCCGGAGTCCAGGACCTCCGGCCCCCGAAACCAGGGTCCGCGCGGGCCGGCGTCATCAC
>JBDIAM010000332.1:0-4045 GCA_039812445.1 Piscicoccus intestinalis
CCCGAGCGCGGCGAGTTGCGCCTGCACCTCGACCTCGCCGCGGGTGCCGACCAGGGGGCCGTCGTCGATCGACTCCTCAGCCTGGGCGCGCAGCCGCTGGACATCGGGCAGGGCGAGGTGTCCTGGGTCGTGCTCGCCGACCCGTTGGGCACCCCGTTCTGCGTCCTGGCGGACAAGCTCCGGTACCGGGACGCCGGCCCGATCGCCGCCATCTCCATCGACTCACCCGATCCCGGGCGGGACGCCGCGTTCTGGTCGGCGCTGATCGATTGGCCGAGCGCCCAGGACGGCCCGGACACCGATCTGCAACACCCGAGTGGGCGGGGCCCGCTGCTGGAGTTCTACCCCGAGCCCCGGCGCAAGGCGGGCAAGAACCGCATCCATCTCGACGTGCGCCCCGGCCCGCAGGAAGACGACGACACCGCCCTGGCCCGCGCGCTCGACCTGGGCGCGACCCGGCTTCGACACGAGTGGGGAGAACTGCCCTGGACCGTGCTGACCGACCCCGGCGGCAACGAGTTCTGCCTGCTGGGGGCGCCTGCCGCGAACGACTTCCTAGGATGAGTCAATGCCCTGCCAACGCTGCGCGCCCACCGGGACGGACCGGTCGTGAACAGCCCACGTGACCGCGATCCCACCGGCCGACCGCGCCAACAGCGCCCGCGCGACGCGCTCGGGCGACCCCTGCCGTACGGCAGCCCGGGCGTCGAACCGGTGCCGGAGGATCCGCTGCCCCCGCACGAGACGCTGGCCACGGCGCGGCGGCTGCTCGATGAGGGGCGCCCGTTCTCGGCGCACGAGGTGCTCGAAGCCCGCTGGAAGGCCGGGCCCGACTCCGAACGAGACCTGTGGCAGGGGCTCGCGCAGATCTGCGTCGGCCTGACCCACGCGGCACGCGGCAACGCGACCGGCGCCGTGCGGCTCATCGAGCGAGGGGTGGGGCGGCTCACGGCCTACGCGGGTGGGCCGGGGCCCACGTACGGACTGGACCTGGGGGAGGTCACCGACTGCGCCCGGCGACGTATCGAGGGTGCGTGAGTCGCTCGCAGAGGCCGACGTATGCCGCGGCGCTTGGGGTGTGGCTGCTGCTGCGGCGCCAGCACTTCCGGTGGGTCCGGATGATCGACCTCATCAAGGTGCCTGTTTGCACGCGATCGACTACCTCACCGCTTTCGGGTACTCCCCGGAGCAGGCGTACCTGCTGCTAGGGGCGGCGCCGATCGAGGGTCGATTGTCGGGAGTCGTCGACATCCCGAACGCGTGCGCCACCGTCTACCTGCCGACCGCGATCTTCGATTTCGACGTGCGCCCTGGGTCCGGCGGGCCCACGCAGATCAACCCGGGGCAGGGGGCGCCGCATTCGGCCTTCTAGGCCTGTTGGTGGGCATCGCGGGGTCGGTTCAATGCTGCGAACTTGTGGCATGGCGTTGGGTCATGTGATTTTCAGTGCCCCACGGTCGCGAGGGTGGCCGCGACGAAGAACTCGTCGAGTTCGACAGGCTGCTGGTGGCCCATGCCCGGGACGATGCGCAGGTCGGCGCCGGGGATGAGTTCGGCGAGGCGGCGGCCGGATTCGACGGGCACGACCGGATCCTCGTCGCCGTGCACGATGACCGTGGGCACGGCGATGTCGCCGAGCCGGTCGGCCCACGGGGCCTGCTCGCCCATGGCCCGGCGTTGGCGCTCGAAGCCGCCCCAGTCGACGCCGCGGCGCCACATCGTGCTCGCCAGCCAGGTGATGTCATCCGGCGGGTAGGGATATCCGGAGCCGGCGATCGTCGGCAGGCTCTGCCGCTCCCATGCCAGGAACGACACCTCGTCGTGGAACGGCGCCTGTGCCACCGGCCCCGGTGCGCGCGAAGGACGCTCCGTGGCGAACGTGAAGAACAGCCCCAGCCCGGCTACGTCGCCCGGGTACGTCAGGGTCAGCAGCTGGGCGATCGCGCCGCCCATCGAGCGGCCGCACACGAGCGCCGGGCCGCCGAGCTCGGCGATGAGGCCGTGCACGTCCTCGACCATGTCGGTGAGCGTGTAGGCGACGCCGGGAAACCGGTCCGATCCGCCGACGTCGCGGTTGTCGACGCGCACGACGCGGTACCCGGATTCGGCGAGCCGTTCGGCATAGGAACGCGGCGTCGAGATCAGCTGCGCCATGTGTCCCTCGAGGTGGACGATGAGGGGGCTACCGGCAGAGCCGATCTCGTCGATGCACAGTCGTGTTCCGTTCGCCACGGTCAGGGTGCGCTCCACCCCACCGAGCCTACGGCCGGCGACCCCACCGGCCCGCTGGCGCGACCCCTGTCCGTGACCCGAGACGAAGGTGGCTTACATACTCGTCCTGGCCGCCCGTCTCGGCTCGGAGGTCGCGCCTCTGACCTGGTCATTCATCGCTGGGGTCCGCAGCGTTCGCGGAGTATGTATGCCGTTCTCGTCTCTGACCCGGCCGACGGGCCCCCGGAACCACGATCCGGCCCGGTTCGCGAGTGGGCGCCGGGCTCAGCCGCCCGCCCGCAGGTTCTCCCGCAGGGTGCGCAGCGCCTTCGGCCCGAACCCGTGCAGGGCGAGCAGCTCATCGTCGGGCGCGGCCGCGGCCTGCTCGGCGGTGGTGATTCCGGCGCCGGCCAGGGCCCGTCGCGCCGGGGCGGACAGGCCGTCGAACGGGTCGGGCGGCTCCCCGAAGTACTCGGCCACGACCGTGCGTGGGGCGCGATGCGCCCAGGCCTCGGTGATGACCTCGACCAGCTCGTCACGGTCGATCTCGCCGAGCCGGGACAGCTGGACGAGCACCCCCGGGTGGTTGCGGAAGTGGGGGATGTCGAAGAACGGTCCGTCGGCCTGGACCAGGGTTTCCTTGGCCTCCATGTCGGGCAGGATCACGACGAGCAGGTCGGTGAACGGTTCGCCGCTGGCGGGGTCGATCGCCGAGACGTGGGGCGCGCGGTAGAGGAGGAACCCCTTGCCGCCGACCTTCCACGTCGGGCGGTCGCCCCACGAGACGCCGAGTTCGCTGCCCGGCAGCGACGCGGCGATCGCGTCCACATCGGTCGCGGTGGCTCGTGCCATTGGCCCTCCCGTTCGATGGCCACAGTGTGGCCGCGCGCCTTCGCCGGGAGCAAGGGTCAGGCGGTCGCGCGCGGGATCGTGTCGTCGGTGGTCTTGCCGAGTTCGTGGCGGAGCGCGCCCTCGAGAAGCGGGAACCGGAACCGGTGCCCGAGTTCGGCCAGGCGGGCCGGCACGACGCGCTGGCTGGCCTCGGCGACCTCCTTGGCGCCGTCCGCGCCGAGCAGCAGCCGCGGACCGAAGCCGGGCGTGGGCACCCGGGCGGGCCGCCGCAGCACCCGTCCGAGTTGGCCGGCCCAGTCGAGCTGCCGCACCGGGTGCGGGGCGACGGCGTTGACCGGTCCGGAGAGCCGCTCGTCGACGATCGCGCGGTAGTAGATGTCGACCATGTCGTCGAGGGCGATCCACGAGAGCCACTGGTCGCCGCCCGCGAGCGGACCGCCCAGACCCGCGGCGAACAGCGGCCGCTGCAGCCCGAGCGCGCCGCCGGCAGCGGACTGGACGATCCCGGTGCGCACGCACACGTGGCGACCGGTGGCCTGGGCGGCGTCGGCCTCCCAGCCCTCCACGACGTCGGCGAGGAAACCGTCTCCGCGGGAGGCGTTTTCGTCGAGAGTCTCATCGCCTCGGTCGGCGCCGTAAAGGCCGATGGCCGAGGCGCTGATGAACGGAACGGCGCCGGCGACCCGGGCCAGCCGTGCGGTCGGCCCGACCCGGGAGTCGTGCACGGCCCGCCGATGCTTGTCCGTGAAGCGCCCCGCGATGGGCGCGCCCGCCAGGTGCACGATCGCGTCGAGCCCCTCGGCGAGATCCTCCGCAGGGGCGGCCGGATCCCACACTCTTGTGTGCGCATCCCCGGACCCGGAGCGCACGAGTCGCACGACGCGATGCCCGGCGGTCGACAGGAACGCGGCGAGCGCGGACCCGAGCAGCCCCGAGGAGCCGGTCATGCCGATCGTCAGCGGGTCGGGAGCCAGCTCGCGCA
>JBDIAM010000333.1:0-4006 GCA_039812445.1 Piscicoccus intestinalis
TGGGCGCCCTCGCCCTCGTCGCGTCGTTCATCGTGGGCCTGACGGTCTACGGCGCCTCCACGAGCGAGATCCTCGACGGCTTTCCCGCGAGCCTGTTCGTCATCCTCGTCGGCGTCACCTACCTGTTCGCGCTGGCGAAGAACAACGGCACGGTCGACTGGATCGTGCACGGCTCGGTGCGGGCGGTCGGCGGCCGCGTGGCGCTCGTGCCGTGGGCGATGTTCGCCGTGTGCGCCACCGTCACCGCGATCGGCGCGGTCAGCCCGGCCGCCGTCGCGATCGTCGCCCCCGTGGCGATGGGCTTCGCCTTGCGCTACCGCATCCATCCGCTGCTCATGGGCATGATGGTGGTCCAGGGCGCGACCGCCGGAAGCTTCTCCCCCATCGGCATCTTCGGCTCGATCACCAACGGCGTCGTCGCCTCCAACCAACTGCCGGGCAACCCGCTGTTCCTCTTCGTCGCCGCCCTCGCGGTGTGCTTCGGGATCGCGTTGCTCGTCTTCTTCGTGTTCGGCGGCCGGGCGCTGCTGGCCCGCGGCCGGGAGACCGACGATCTGGCCACCCTCGACGCCGACACCGAGGCCGGGCTGGCTCCGATGCACGCCGAGACCCGCACCGAGCCGCACAGCAAGGTGGAGGCCGAGCGGTCGATGACGGCCACCACGGCGCTGCCGGACACGCACCGCCTCAACCCCGAGCGGTCGATGACCATCGTGGGCATGGTGTGCCTCATCCTCGGCGCCCTCGTGTTCGACCTCGACGTGGGCTTCACGGCGCTGACGGTGGCCGTCGCGCTCACCCTGCTGTTCCCGAAGTCGGCCAAGGGCGCGGTCGAGAACATCTCGTGGGGCACGGTGCTGCTCATCGGCGGCATCGTCACCTACGTCGGCCTGCTGGAGAACCAGGGCGTCGTCGACTGGCTCGGCGAGACCGTCGCCGACGTCGGCTCCCCGCTGGTGGCGGCCCTGCTCATCTGCTTCATCGGAGCGGTAGTCTCCGCGTTCGCCTCGACGACCGGCATCATCGGCGCGCTGATCCCGCTGGCCGTGCCGTTCCTGCTGCGCGGGGAGGTCAGCGCGGTCGGTCTCATCACCGCGCTGGCGATCAGCTCCTCGGTCGTCGACTGCAGCCCGTTCTCGACCAACGGCGCGCTCGTCGTGGCGAACTCGGACGCCTCCGAACGCGACATGGTGTTCCGTCAGCTGATGATCTGGGGAATGTCGATGATCGTCATCGCACCCCTCGTCACGTGGGCGATCCTGATCCTGCCTACCACCTGATCCGCTCGACGTCGTGACCGACCAGGAGAAGCGCATGCCCTCGAACCCCGCCCCGTCCGCGGCCACCGGTCCCCTGGCCGGCACGCTCGTCGTCGACCTGTCCCGGGCCCTCGCCGGGCCGCACGCGACGATGATGCTCGGCGACCTTGGCGCCCGCGTCATCAAGGTGGAGGCGCCCGGCCGCGGCGACGACACCCGCGGCTGGGGACCGCCGTTCGTCGACCCCGCGGACGGCGCCCGGGAGTCGACGTACTTCCTGTCGTGCAACCGCAACAAGGAGTCGATCTGCCTCGACCTCAAGGCGGAGCCGGATCGCGAGGTTCTGCTGAGCCTGCTCGACCGGGCGGACGTGCTGGTCGAGAACTTCCGCACCGGGGTGCTCGACCGGCTCGGGCTGGGCTTCGAGTCGCTGCTGGAGCGTAACCCGGGGCTCGTCATCCTGTCGATCACCGGTTTCGGGCACGACGGGCCCGAAGGCGGGCGCGCCGGGTACGACCAGATCGCGCAGGGCGAGGCCGGACTCATGTCGCTCACCGGCTCCGGGCCGGAGGACCCGCAGAAGGTGGGCACGCCGATCAGCGACCTGCTCTCGGGCATGTACGGGGCGTACGGGGTGCTCGCGGCGCTGCTCGAGCGGGGCCGCACGGGCCGCGGTCAGGTGGTGCGCACCTCGCTGCTGGCGGCCACGGTCGGGGTGCACGCGTTCCAGTCGACGCGTTGGACGGTCGCCGGCGAGGTCGGCCGGGCCGCCGGCAACCACCACGCCTCGATCGCCCCGTACGGGCTGTTCCGGTGCCGCGACGGCGCGGTGCAGATCGCGGTGGGCAGCGAGGCGCTGTGGGCCCGGTTCTGCGCGGGCTTCGCGCTCGACCCCGCGCTGCCGGGGTTCGCGACCAACCCAGAGCGGGTGGCCCGCAAGGCCGAGACGATCGAGCTCGTCGAGTCGCTGTTCGCGGAGTGGGACAGCCTGCCGCTGCTGGCCCGGCTCGCCGAGATCGGGGTGCCGGCCGGCAAGGTGCGCAGCATCGACGAGGTGTACGCCTGGGACCAGGTGCGCAGCCAGGGCCTGCTCGTCGGCGTCGAGCACCCCACGCTCGGCGACCTCACGCTGGCCGGCCCGCCCCTGCGGTTCTTCTCCCCCGACGGCAGCGAGGTGACCCGCACCGAGCACACGGCGCCGCCGACCCTGGACCAGCACGGCGAGCAGGTGCGCTCCGAGGCCGCCGCGGCCGAGCACGCCCGCTCCGGGCCGGACGGAGCCGGGTCGTGAGCCGCCGGCACGCGTCGCGCGAGCTCATCGAGCTCGTTCTCGACGACGGGTCGTTCGCGTCGTGGGACGCCCCCGTCGACACCAGCGATTTCGCGCCGGAGTACCAGGCGGCCCTGGCGAAGGCCGCGCAGCGGGCCGGCACCGACGAGGCGGTCGTCACCGGCTCCGGGATGATCGACGGGCTGCCGGTGGCGGTGATCGTCGGGGAGTTCGCGTTTCTCGGGGGATCGATCGGGGTGCGCACCGCGCAACGGATCACCGCGGCCGTGCGGCGCGCGACCGCGGAACAACTGCCGCTCATCGCGGCGACCTCGTCCGGGGGCACCCGGATGCAGGAGGGCACGCCGGCGTTCGTCGAGATGGTGACGATCAGCCGGGCGATCGTGCAGCACAAGGCGGCCGGGCTGCCCTACCTGGTGTACCTGCGGCACCCGACGACCGGCGGGGTGTTCGCCTCGTGGGGGTCGCTGGGGCACGTCACGGTCGCCGAGCCGGGCGCGCTCGTCGGCTTCCTCGGGCCGAAGGTGTACGAGGCACTCAACGGCGAGCCGTTCCCCGAAGGCGTGCAGCTGGCCGAGAACCTCGTCGACAAGGGCGTCATCGACGCGGTCGTGCCCGAGGAGCACCTCGCGCCGCTGGCGGTTCGGGTGATGCGGCTGCTGCACCCGTCGGGCCCGCACCGCGGCCCGGCGCGGCCGGTGCGTTCGGGGGTCGCCGACCCCGCCGCGGTGCCCGACCGGGTACGCGGCGCGGTCGAGTCGACCCACGCGATGGAACAGGACCCGGAGCCGGCGGCGCACGAGGACCGGCACGTGTGGGAGTCGGTGCTGCTCACCCGGTCGGACCGGCGCCCCGGGGTGCGTGAGCTGCTGCGCTATGCCGCGGACGACGTCATCCCGCTGTCGGGCACCGGCGAGGGCCAACACGACGCGGGGCTCGTGCTCGCGCTGACGTCGTTCGGCGGGTTGCCGTGCGTGCTCGTGGGGCAGGACCGCCGCAACCAGGCCCGGCAGTCGATGGGGCCGGCGGCGCTGCGCGGCGCCCGCCGCGGGATGCGGCTGGCGCAGGAACTCGGCCTGCCGCTCGTGTCGGTCATCGACACCCCCGGCGCGGACCTGTCGACCGGCGCCGAGGAGGGCGCGCTGGCCGGCGAGATCGCCCGCTCGATCGCGGAGCTGTCGACGCTGACGGTGCCCAGCGTCGCGCTGCTCATCGGGCAGGGCTGCGGCGGCGGGGCGTTGGCGATGCTGCCGGCCCGGTCGGTGGTGGCGGCCGAACACGCCTGGCTCTCGCCGCTGCCGCCGGAGGGGGCGTCGGTCATCGTGCACGGCACCGTCGACCAGGCGCCGGAGATGGCCCGTGCCCAGGGAGTCGGTGCCCGCGACCTGCTCGCCCACGGCATCGTGCACCGCGTCGTACCGGAACGGCCCGCCGCGCACGAGAATCCGCGGTTGTT
>JBDIAM010000334.1:0-4002 GCA_039812445.1 Piscicoccus intestinalis
CTTCGGCCACTGTGGGTGGATGGGGTGACGGGTGACGGGTGACCGGGTGACGGGGGTCGGCTCGGCACGCGGAAAACTCGCTGGGGGGCCGGCTGCTGCGCGCCTACTCTCGACGTGTGAGCGACACTGAGCACGACCTGACGGGCTTCCTGCGCGATTTTCGGCGCGCGATCGAGTTGGCGCATCGGCAGGCGGACAGCGCCGAGGGCGAGCGGTTCGTCGACGCCGTCTCGACGCACCTGGGGCAGCCGGCGGCCGGCGTGCCGGTGCTCACCGAGGAGGTGCCCAACCACCGTTTCGCCGACTGGGACCTCGCCCTGGAACTGCTCGCTCAGCGCGACCCCGACGAGCGGGTGCTCGGCGTCGGCGGCGGCGACATGCGCTACCACCAGACGCTCGCCGACTACCTGTCGGCGATGCACATGCACTTCCCGGTCGGTCAGGTCGACTACGTGTCGGCGCCGGTCGGCCCCGACGCGCACCGCCGCGCGATCGGCCTCGGGATGCGGCTGTTCCGCTTCGACGGCCGACCGGTCGGGGTGTTCCACCGGCGGGGAAACCCGCGCTTCGGGCAGGCTCAGGCGACGTTCGAGGTGCTGTGCGTCGACCAGGAGACGGCGGCCCGGCTCCTCGACGAGGCCCGCGCCCTGGCCACCGAGCGCAGCGTGCTGCGCGGGCAGGTCATCAGCTTCGAGTCCAGCGGCTTCGGCATGGAGTCCGAGGGCATCACGTTCCTGCCGCGGCCCGACGTCACCGCCGACCAGGTCGTGCTGCCGGCCTCTTCGCTGGAGCGGATCGCCGCGCACGTCAGCGGGATTGCCGAGCACGCGCAGATCCTGCGCCGGCACGGGCAGCACCTCAAGCGGGGCCTCCTGCTCTACGGGCCTCCCGGCACCGGCAAGACCCACACCGTGCGCCACCTGGTGAGCCGCAACCCGGGACATACCGTCGTCGTGCTCGCCGGGGAGTCACTGCAATTCGTGTCGCTGGCCGCCAACCTCGCGCGGGCGCTGCAGCCGGCGATCGTCGTGCTCGAGGACTGCGACCTCGTCGCCGAGGACCGCGGCATGAGCCCGACCGGGCGGCCGCTGCTGTTCGAGGTGCTCGACGCGATGGACGGCCTCGACGCCGACGCCGACGTGACGTTCCTGCTCACCACCAACCGCGTCGAGACCCTCGAGCGCGCGCTCGTGCAGCGGCCCGGCCGTGTCGATCTCGCCGTCGAGGTGCCGCTGCCCGACCTCGAGGGCCGGCTCCGGCTGCTCGACCTGTACCGCGGCGACGTCGAGTACGGGTCGGAGGCGCTCGACGACGCCGCGCGGCGCTCGGAGGGCATGACCGCCTCGTTCACCAAGGAACTCATGCGCCGCGCGGTGCTCGAGGCCGCGATCGACGGCGCCGAGCCCGACGACCGGCACCTGAGCGCCGCGCTCGACGGGCTCCTCGCCGGCAACGAGGAGCTGACGCGCGCGATGCTCGGGGCGCCGCGACCCGGGACGGAGGCGGGCTTCGACCCCTTCGATCCCGACGAGCCCTCCGCGTTCGGCGTCGCGCAGTCCGGCCCGCCCGTCGACCCCGCCTGAGGCACGGCGCCGAGAACTGCGTGTCGCGGCCGGAACTGCGGTTCGTGCTGCAGTTCTCAGCGCGACACGCAGTTTTCAGGGTCGTTGGCGGAGGCGGGCCGGGCGGCGGCCGCGGGCGGAGTTGACGACGTGGATCTCGTCGGCGGCGCGCAGGTCGGCGACGGTGAGGGAGCGCTCGGAGACGCGACCCGCCTCCAGCTCGAGGCGGCGACCGACCCCGGGCAGGCAGCCGTCGCCGACCGGCGGGGTGAACCACGAATCTCCCAGCCGAACAAGTAGATTCGCGACCGTCGTCTCGGTGACGCGGCCGGCCGAGTTGACGAGCACCACGTCACCGGAGCCGGGGTGGCGGGCGCGGGCGTGCTCGTAGACCTCGCGCCGGCTCGTCTTGTGCGCCAGATACGGGGAGGCGGGGTCGACGGGCACGTCGTCGATCACCAGCTCCACCGGTCCGTCGGGGGCCGGGTCGGGGTCGCGGGGCTCGATGAGCAGCGCGCCGTCGGGCCGCAGCCGCAGCCGGACCACGGCCTCCCCGAGGTCGGCGGCGGCCGCGTCGACCCGCGCGAGCGCGTCACCGCGTTCGAACGGCACGTCGAAGTAGGCGGCGGAGGACTGCATCCGGTCGAGGTGCTGGGCGAGGTTCACCGCCCGGCCGGCGCGCACCGCGAACGTCTCCAGCAGGTCGACCGCGGCCGCGGGCGCGCGGGCCGCCTCGAGAACGGCGCTCTTGGCGAGCACTTCGGCGTACTCGCCCCGTGGCGTCGAGCCCCAGGTGATTCCGCCGCCGACGCCGTAGGTCGCCGTGCCGTCGGTGCGGTCGACGACGACCGTGCGGATCGCGACGTTGAACCGCGCTCGCGGCCGCCCGCCCGGCCCCGCGGGCGGCGCGACGTAGCCGACGGCACCGCAGTACACCCCGCGCGGGGAGCTCTCCAGCCCCGCGAGGATCTGCATCGTGCGCACCTTCGGCGCGCCGGTGACCGAGCCGCACGGGAACATCGCGGCGAACACGTCGACGAGGCCGATCCCAGGGCGGGTCCGCGCCCGCACCGTGGAGGTCAGCTGCCACACGGTCGGGTACTTCTCGCACGCGAACAGCTCGCTCACCTCGACGGAGCCGGGCCGGGCGACCTTGGTCATGTCGTTGCGGATGAGGTCGACGATCATGACGTTCTCGGCGAGGTCCTTCGGGCTGCGAACTAGCGCCGCGCGGGCGGCCTCGTCGCGCGCGGGCGTCGGCGCACGGCGGGCGGTGCCCTTCATCGGCACGCTGGTCAGCACCCGCCCGTCCCAGTCGAGGAAGCACTCGGGGCTGGCGCTGAGCACGACCCAGCGGCCGAGGTCGAGATAGGCGTTGAAGGCGCCCCGCTGGCTACCGGCCAACGCCCGGTAGTACGCGAACAGGTCGCCGCGCACCCGCGAGCGCATCCGGGTGGTGAGGTTGCACTGGTAGGTCTCGCCCGCGGCGATCGCCGCGCGCACCGCCTCGACGCGCTCGCCGAACTCCTCCCGTGACCACTCGATCGCCCACTCTTGTGTGTGGAATTCGCCGGGCTCGTCGCGTTCCGGCGCGGCGACCGGGGCGTCGGCGAGCCCGAACCACACGAGCGGCAGGCCCGGCTCCGGCTCGGCGGCGGGCAGTGCGGGATCGAGCCCGGCTCCCGCCTCGTAGGCGACGAACCCGAACGCCCACCGCCCGCTCTCCGCCGCGGCCTGCGCCGCCTCGATCGCGGCCGGGACGTCGTCGGGGGTCCACGCGACGATCTCCTGCTCGGCCGCGGGAAAGACCAGCGACGGGCAGGCCGCCCCGGGGCGCAGGTCGTCGAAGCTCGCGGCGGGGATGCTCGGGTCACGGCCTGCGGGGGGCACCGGCCCACCCTAGTGACCGGCGCCCGCACGCCGCGAGGCGCACCCGACCCCACAGCAGGCCAGGGATCGAGGCCCGCGACCGGCCCCCATAACGATCTGGCAACGAACGTCGTTTAAACGATTTACTGGATCGTTCTCTCGCGAGTAGCGTCCTGCGCGCAGGGCATCCACCCTCCACACCGAAGAGCAACGCGGCTCGAAGGGAACCGAAGATGTTTCGACGACGCGGCACCGCCGTGCTGGCCTCCCTGCTCATGGCGGTCGGCCTCACCGTGAGCGCCTGCAGCAGCCAGGACCGGGACGGCTGGGACGGCACCGGTCCGGTGCCCATCACCCTGTGGACCCACTCGGCGGGCAACGAGGGTGAGATGCAGGTGATCTCGCAGATCATCTCCGACTACAACGCCTCGCAGGACCAGTACGAGGTGGTCCGCCAGGACTTCCCGCAGGACGCCTACAACACCTCGGTGCAGGGGGCGGCCGCCTCCAACGACCTGCCGTGCATCCTCGACGTCGACGGTCCGATCATGCCCAACTGGGCCTGGAACGG
>JBDIAM010000335.1:0-3989 GCA_039812445.1 Piscicoccus intestinalis
CGGACCGGTCGACCGAGGCGTACCCCTGCAGGAACGCGGCGGAGGCGGCCTGCGCCCACCGGCGGGGGCCGGAGGCGGTCTGCGCATTGCCGGCGCCGCCGACCGTGGGCACGTCGTGGAACCCGTCCTCCCGCTCGATGGAGCCGGCGGCGTAGTCGAACGAGCGCAGCATGCCGGCGACGTCGCGGGGCGCGAGGTCGGGCTCGCTGCGCTCGGCGAGCGAGCGCAGCGGCTCGCCCTCGAAATCGAGGATCACCCAGCCGGTGCCGCCGCGGCCGGGCACGTGCAGCACCTGGCCGAGGTGGTAGTCGCCGTGCACCCGCTGCAACGCCGGCCACCGCGCGCCCGCCGCGGTCGCGAACGTCGCCTCGATCCGCTCGGTGTACTCGGCGAGCGCGGGTGCCTCCCCGAGCGCGCCGACGAGCCGGGAGCGCCAGCCCCGCACGAGGGCCTCGCGCTGCGCGGGCGCGGCGTCGGCGGTCGGCAGCACGCGGGCCAGCGTCTCGTGCATCTGCGCGGTGGCGACCCCGAGGTCGAAGGCCGGGCCGGTGAAGTCGCTTCCGGTGCGGGCCGATTCGAGGGCGACCCGCCACGCGTCACGGGTGCCGGGCAGGAACTCCTGGCCGAACGCGAGGTGCCCGTGCCGGCGCGGCCCGCCGGTGGGTTCGGTCTCGCCGGCGGGCGCCGCCTCGACCGGGTCGGCCCAGTCGCCCGCGACGTGCCCGAGCGGGCGCGGCACGAGCGGGGAGCCGTCGGCGGCCAGCGCCGACTGCAGCACGACGTCGGGGTTCTCACCGGGGTGCAGCAGCCGGAAGATCTTGACGATCACGGGGGCCGCGTCGCCGGAGCGGTCGGTGGTCTCGTAGATGATCGAGGTGTTCGACTGCTCCCCGGAGAGCACCCGGCTGGAGACGAACTCGACGTCGGGGCTCGCCGGGTGCGGGTGGCCGGTGACGGCGGGCTCGAGCGTGTTGCTCGCCGTGGCGCTCTGGGCCCGCACCTGCCCGCGCAGCAGCCCGAGCAGCGCGGCTGTGTACACAGGATCGTGTGCGGCGTCGTAGACGTAGCGGGTGCCGAGTTCGCCGTGCTCGATGGTGCCGACGAACCCGATGTCGGCGGCCCCCGTCAGCGGGGCGGACCGGTACGTCACCGGCACCTGGTACACGACCGGCTCCGAAGAGCCACCGGAACTCGTGTCGGCCTCGTCGAGCACGATGAGCGTCTCGACGCCCACCTCGCCCGCCGGGTCGTCGAGCCGGAAGCCGCCGAGCCGCCGCAGTCGCGGGGTGCGGCCCTTTGCGGCGAACCAGCGCTGCCGCGGCATCCACGCGGCGAGCAGCTCGAGCTTGCTCGGCTCGAGCGTGGTCTGCATGACCTCAGCCATCGTCGTCCTCGTCCTGGGGCAGATCGACCCGCAACCAGAAGAAGTCGCGGGAACCGAGTGTGAGCGTGATCGAGCCGTCGGCACCGACCCGCGGGAATCGTGAGCCGCCGAAGATGTCCCGCACGCGGGCGCCGGCGAACCGCTGCGGCAGCGTCATCGTGCCCGACTGCGGGCGCGAGGAGAGGTTGTGCACGCACAACACGGTCTCCGCGCCGTCGCGCCCGAGCGGCGACTCCTGCGCGGTGAGGTCGCGCACGAACGGCATGATCGTGTCGTTGTCGCAGTCGAGCATCTCGAACGTGCCGAGCCCGAAGACCGGGTGCGCCGCCCGGATCCGCAGCATGGCCCGCACCCAGTGCAGCAGCGAGGAGCCACTGGCCATCTGGGCCTCGACGTTGACGTTGTTGTGGTGGTACACGAGCGACTGGATGACCGGCAGGTACAGCTTGCCGGGGTCGGAGCTGGAGAAGCCCGCGTTGCGGTCCGGGGTCCACTGCATGGGGGTGCGTACGGCGTCGCGGTCGGGCAGCCAGATGTTGTCGCCCATGCCGATTTCGTCGCCGTAGTACAGGCACGGGGAGCCGGGCAGCGAGAGCACGAGCGAGTGGATCAGCTCGATCTCGGCGCGGGAATTGTCGAGCAGCGTCGACAGCCGGCGCCGGATGCCGACGTTGGCGCGCATCCGCGGGTCGGAGGCGTACCAGCCGTACATCGCCGAGCGCTCCTCGGGCGTGACCATCTCCAGCGTCAGCTCGTCGTGGTTGCGCAGGAACGTGCCCCACTGCGTACCGCGCGGGATCGGCGGGGTGTCCTCCAGCGCCCGCCGGATCGGGGTGGCCTTCTCCTCGCGCAGCGCCGAGTACAGCCGCGGCATCACCGGAAAGTGGAAGCACATCTGGCACTCCGGTGACTCCTCGGTGCCGAAGTAGTCGACGACCTCGTTCGGCATCTGGTTCGCCTCGGCGAGCAGGATGCGCCCGGGGTACTCCTCGTCGACCATCGCCCGCAGCTTGGCGAGGAACTCGTGCGTCTTGGGGTGGTTCTCGCCGTTGTGCCCCTCCTCCTCGAACAGGTAGGGCACGGCGTCGAGGCGGAACCCGTCGATGCCCAGGTCCATCCAGAACCGCACGACGTCGAAGATCGCCTCCTGCACCTTCGGGTTCTCGAAGTTCAGGTCGGGCTGGTGGGAGAAGAAGCGGTGCCAGAAGAACTGCCGGCGCACCGGATCGAAGGTCCAGTTGGAGACCTCGGTGTCGATGAAGATGATCCGCGCGTCGCCGTACTTGGTGTCGTCGTCGCTCCACACGTAGAAGTCGCCGTACGGCCCGTCGGGGTCGGACCGGCTCGACTGGAACCACGGGTGCTGGTCGCTGGTGTGGTTCATCACGAGGTCGGTGACGATGCGGATCCCGCGCGCGTGCGCCTGGCTGACGAGTTCGGTGAAGTCGACGAGCGTGCCGAACTCCGGCAATACCGCGGTGTAGTCGGCGATGTCGTAGCCGCCGTCACGCAGGGGTGAGGCGTAGAAGGGCGGGATCCAGATCGCGTCGACGCCCAGCCACTGGATGTAGTCGAGCTTGCCGATGAGCCCGCTGAAGTCCCCGGAGCCGGTGCCCGTGGAGTCCGCGAAGGCGCGCACGAGCACCTCGTAGAAGACCGCGGTCTTGAACCAGTTCGGGTCGTACTTCAGGCCGGGCTGGGACAGCTGCAGCCCCTGCACCACCTAGAACCTCCTCACGTGGATGATGTGCACGGGCTCGGCGTCCCGACCGACCCGCACGAAGTTGTGCTGCCCCCAGTGCCAGGACGCCCCGGTGATGAGGTCCTTGGCGACGAAACCCTCGTTCCAGTCCAGGCCCAGCGCGGGCATGTCCAGGTGCACCCACGTCTCGCGCGTCGTGTGCGGGTCGAGGTTGGCGACGACGATGATGATGTCCTCGGCCCCGCCGTCGACGTGGCGCTTGGAGAAGCACATGACGTTCTCGTCGTCGCACGGCTGGGCGCGCCAGTTGCGCAGCCACTGCAGCGCCGGGTGCGCCCGCCGGATCTCGTTGAGCGTGCGCAGGTAGTCGGCCATCCACAGCTGGCCCTCCTTGGGGCCGCCGGCCTCGTAGTCTTCCCACCCGCGGTTCTTGAACTGATACTTCTCGTTGTCGATCTGCTCCTCGACGCCCGGGCGGGGCACCGACTCCAGCAGCTCGTAGCCGGCGTAGATGCCGTAGGTCGGCACGAGCGTGGCGGCGAGCGCGGCCCGGGTCTTCCACGCCGTCGGCCCGCCGAACTGCATGTACGGCGTGAGGATGTCGTGCGTCGTCGGCCAGAAGCTCGGCCGCATGTAGTTCGCGGCCTCGCCCGACAGCTCGGTCATGTACTCCTCGAGCTCCCATTTCTGGTTGCGCCAGGCGTAGTACGTGTAGCTCTGCTGGAAGCCGACCTTGGCGAGCGTGGCCATCATCTGCGGCTTGGTGAAGGCCTCTGCCAGCCAGATGATCTCGGGGTGGCTCTGCGCGACGTCACCGATGAGCCACTGCCAGAACTCCACCGGCTTGGTGTGCGGGTTGTCGACGCGGAAGATCGTCACGCCGTGGTCGATCCACACCTGGAT
>JBDIAM010000336.1:0-3935 GCA_039812445.1 Piscicoccus intestinalis
CGCAGCTGCCGGCGGCGTCCAGGCACGGTGCCAGATGGCTCCCTCCGCGGTGTAGAACATGCGCCCGTCCGGGTGGAACGAGACCCGGAACGGAAAACACTCCTCGCCCTCGACGACCGGACGCAGATCGGAGCCGGTGACGAGTTCGTTGCGCCCCGCGCGCAGCACGTGGAAGACGAGGTGTGCGCCGTCGGCGGTCCACTGCGGCATGCGCACCACGTCGTCCTCATCCGCGCGGGCATACACGGAGCGTCGTCCGCTGGCGATGTCGATCGTCTCGATGGTCGTGGTGTCGGTGACGAACGCGACCTTTGTGCCGTCGGGCGACCAGCTGGGCTCGTACTCGTCCGTCTCGGAGTCGGTCAGGGGGCTCGTCCGACCGCTCGTCAGGTCGTAGACGTGGATGCCGTAGCTGCCACCGGCGTCGCTGGAGAACACGATGCGGCCGCCGTCGGGACTCCACCGGGGCTCCCGCTGATCGAACGGCCCGTCGGTCAACTGCCGCTTGTCCGAACCGTCCGGGCGGATCGTCCACAGATGGAACCGGCCGTCGCGGTATGCCTGGTAGACGAGTCGATCACCGTCGGGTGACCAATCCGGCTGGGCGATGTCGTCGAGATCGCTGGTGAGGCGTCGCGCGGCTCCGCCGGACGACGACATCACCCAGCACACCCCGAGCACGTCCAGGGCCAGCTGCGTGCCGTCGGGGCTGACCCGGACGGCGAAGTCGGTGCCGGCACCCAGACGCAGACTCGCCGCCATCGGCGCCAGTGCGGCAGCTCGCGCTGGGTCTGGGCGCAGCGCGACGGCCGCCGCGGCGCCCACGGATCCCGCGAGGACGGTCCGGCGGGTGGGGCCTGCGGACCGGCCGGCCACGCGCTCGCTGGTTGCACGGATCAGGTTGGTGTCCACCGCATCTCCTCCGATGTGCGCCGTTGCAGAACGGATGCCCGGACCCAACCGTGATACCGACGCCGCTGTCAAGACAAAAGAGATTAATCACCCACCCGAGGCGGACTGCCCGGCCGTCAAGGGCACCTGTCCCTGGCGCGTCAGCGGATTCGCGAGGACGTTCGCAGTCTCAGGCGCCGACCGCGCCCCTCGCGAAAGAGGGTCCACCATGGCCGAACCACCCACCACGGGCCTGGCCGTCACACCCGCGAAGCAGTCGACGCGGCGGCACTGGACGGTCGCCCTCGGGGGCTTCTTCGTCATGATCGGCGGCTCGGTGCCGCTGTCCGGATTGTCGTTCTTCCACCCGTACGTCATCGCCGAGCTGTTCCCGCAGCGACAGTCGACGTACCTCTGGTACTACACGTTGATGCTCGTCGGCATCGTCCTGTCGATGATGTTCATCGGGCGGGCCCTGCTGACCCGGTGGGGGCCGAAGCCGCTGATGTACGTGGGATCGGTGATCGCCGCCGCGGGCCGGGTACTGTTCTCGTTCGCCGGCAGCGTCCTCGCCTTCTACGCCGCCGGTGTCGTGCTCGGCATCGGCTGCGGGCTCAGCTTCCAACTTGTGCCGATCATCTGGGTCAACAACTGGTTCACCCAGCGCAAGGGCACCGCCCTCGGGGTGGTCATGGGCGGCACGGGTCTCGGTGGCGCGATGTGGTCGTTCCTCATCCCGATGATCTCCGCGAGCGCCGGCTGGCGCACCGCCTACCTCGTCACCGCAGCCGTCGTGCTCGTCGTACCGCCGCTGGCGACACTGCTGCTCATCGTCGACAAGCCCGCCGACGTCGGCCTGCTGCCGCTGGGCGCCACCGGCGCCGAGGCCCGCGCAGCGGCCGCCGAGGACCCGTCGCGACTCCCCGGCTTCACCTACGCGCAGGCGGT
The DNA here is from genome assembly GCA_039812445.1 of Piscicoccus intestinalis. GTDB lineage: Bacteria > Actinomycetota > Actinomycetes > Actinomycetales > Dermatophilaceae > Kineosphaera > Kineosphaera intestinalis_A. Next base: position 1,840 of record JBDIAM010000336.1, read on the forward strand.
CCGCTCCCCCTGGGTGTGGCTGGTGTTCGCCGCCGTCGTCGCGCTCGGCGTCGTGCACGGAGCGGCGCAGATCCTCGCCGTCTACCTGCAGGGCCACACCGTGTACGCCGACCCGACGATCCCCCTGCGCAGCCAGCCCGCGGAGCAGACGGCCTTCTTCTCCGCGCTCATGACGACGTGGACGATCGGGCTCATCGTCTTCAAACCCCTGCTCGGCTGGCTGAACGACAAGATCGGCATGTTGCTCGCCATGCTGCTCACCCTCGGTGCGCAGAGCCTGACCTTCCTGTGGTTGCCGCACATGGTCTACGGCTCCCCCGTCGCCCTCATGTTCGTCGCGATGGTGTTCATGGCGGCGGGCATGTCCAACGGCACCGTGCAACCCCCGCTACTCGTGGCCGGCGCCGTCGGGCCCCGCGACTTCGGGCGCATCTGGTCGCTGCTCGGTACCGGCTACCTCCTCGGCATGGCGTTCGGGGCGCCCCTGTGGGGCCTGATCCGCGACGTCACGGCTCCTACGTGCCCGGCTTCTACGTCGCACCCGTCGTGCTCATCGGCTTGACCGTCGTCGCGGTCGTCGCGATGCGTCGAGCCGGTGCCGCCCAGCCGCACCCGCCCGCACCCGCTGCCGACGGCCTGGCCGAGAAGGAGCAGACGTCGTGACCCCCCAGCCCCAGGCCCTCCGAGCCGTACGAGCCGTCCGAGCCGTCCGAGCCGTACGAGCCGTCCGAGTCGTCCGGGGCCGGTCGGCCTCCGGCCACCAGCGTGTTGGCCGGCCTCGGCGCCATCAGTACGTGGCAGGAGGACCTCTACCGAGACCTGCACGCCCACCCGGAACTGTCGTTCCAGGAGGACCGGACCCGGGCGATCATCCGGCATCACCTGGCCGAGTTCGGGTTCGAGGTCCACGAGCTCGGCGGCGGGATCGTCGGGGTGCTGGTCAACGACGCCGGCCCCACGGTGCTGTTCCGCGCCGACATCGACGCCCTGCCGGTCACCGAGACCACCGGAGCCGGATACGCCTCGACGGCCACCTCGATCGACGCGGACGGCGCGACCGTCGGCGTCATGCACGCGTGCGGCCACGACGGTCACATCGCGTGCGCCCTCGGCGCCGCCCGGCTGCTCGCCGCCGCTCGCGACGCCTGGTCGGGAACGTACATCGCCCTGTTCCAACCGGCCGAGGAGATCGGCCGGGGCGCCGCCGCGATGGTCGAGGCCGGGCTCCTCGACGCCGTCCCCACACCCGACGTCTGCCTGAGCCAGCACGTGCTCACCACCCCGGAGGCGGGCCACGTCGCCACCGCGGCCGGCCCGGTGCTGTCCGCGGGGGATTGCCTGCGCGTGACGATCCACGGCACCGGCTCGCACGGCTCGATGCCGCACCTGGGCGTCGACCCGGTCGTCGTCGCGGCCTCGATCGTCGTGCGGCTGCAATCGATCGTCGCCCGCGTCATCGCCCCCGCCGAGTTCGGCGTAGTGACGGTCGGCAGCATCCAGGCCGGCACGAAGGCGAACATCATCCCGGACCGCGCCACCCTGCTCGTCAACGTGCGCGCCTACGACCTGGACGTACGCACCCGCATCCTGGCCGCCGTCGAGCGGATCGTCACCGCCGAGTGCGCGGCCGGCGCCTGCCCGAAGGAGCCCGAGTTCGACCACTACGAGTCGTTCCCGCTGACCCACAACGACCCCGAGGTGACTCGACGCGTCACCGCCGCGTTCGTCGAGCACTTCGGCGCCGAGCGCGTGCACCCGCTCGCTCCGGTGCCCGCTTCCGAGGACTTCAGCGTGATCCCCGACGCCTTCGGCGTGCCGTACACCTACTGGGGCAACGGCGGTTTCCTGCCCGGAACACCGGTGGTCCCCAACCACAACCCGGGATTCGCACCGGCGATCCAGCCGACCCTGCGCACCGGCACCGAGGCCGTCGTCGTCGCGGCGCTCGCCTATCTGAGCGCCGGCTGACGCGAGCGCCGGTCCGGCATCGACCGGGACGGTTTCGGGCACCGTCGCCGCGCCCCGGCCGCCATAAACACCCGGTCTCAACCCTGTTGTCGCTCAGGGAACTACGCTGTCGGCGTGCCTCTGGCTTA
>JBDIAM010000337.1:0-3931 GCA_039812445.1 Piscicoccus intestinalis
GCGACCTGCGGCAGGTGGGTGACGACGACCACCTGCGCGGACCGCGACAGCGCCGCGAGCCGCCTCCCGATCGCCAGCCCCGCGCGGCCGCCGACCCCCGCGTCGACCTCGTCGAAGACGAACGTGGGCACGGCGTCGGACGCGGCGCCCGCGGACGCGTCGGCGTCGTCGCCCGGGGCGGTCCCGGTGTCGGCGTCGGCTGAGTCGGTCGCAGGGCCGGCGGTGCCGGCGGCGGTGTCGTCGGCAGGGCCGTCTGCGATGTCGGGCGCAGGGCCGTCTGCGATGTCCGGCGCACGGTCGGGCGCTGGGTCGGTCGGGCCGCTGCGGCGCAGGGCGTCGGCGATGACGACCTCGATGGCGAGCATGATGCGGCTCAGCTCGCCGCCGGAGGCGGCCTTGGCGACGCTGCGGGCGGGGCTGCCGGGGTTGGCGGCGAGGGCGATCTGCACGGTGTCGGCGCCGTGCGGGCCGGGCCGCGGGGTGGGCTCGACGACGACCTCGACCCGCGCGGAGGCCATCGCGAGCTGGGCGAGTTCGGCGGTGACGCGACGGGCCAGCTCCCCGGCGGCCTCGCGGCGCGCGTCGGTGAGGTCGTCGGCGCGGTGGCGCAGCCGACCGCGACAGGCCTGCAGCTCGGTCTCGATCTGTCCGGCGCGCTCGGTGGCCGAGTCGAGCTCGGCGAGCCGGATCGCGGCCCGCTCGCCCCAGGCCAGGGCCTCGACCGTGCTCGGACCGTGCCGCCGCAGCAACGCCCCGAGCTGCGCGCGGCGCTCCTGCACCCACGCGTGGCGGGCGGGGTCGGCGTCGAGCCCGGCGAGGTAGCCGGACAGCTCCGCGCCGATGTCGGCGGCGAGATAACCGAGCTCGGCCACGCGGCGTTCCAGCTGGGCGAGGGTCTCGTCGTGGTCGACCCCGCCGGCCAGCGCCGACCGGGCGGCCACGAGCGCCTCGGCGGCACCGGCTCCCCCGCCGTCCGCGCCCGTGTCGTCGCCGCCGGCGAGCGCGGCGCGGGCCCGTTCGGCGGCCTCGCGCAGGGAGTCGACATGAGCCAGGCGTGCGTCTTCGGCGGCGAGCTCGTCTTCCTCCCCCGGCTGCGGATCGAGTTCGGCGAGCCGGTCGAGTTCGGCGCGCAGCACCTGGGATTCGACGTCGCGGTCCCGTTCGAGGTCGGTCACGCGGGCCAGCTCGGCCGTCAGCGCGGCGGCCCGGGCATACTCCTGCTCGTACGCCTGACGTGGGCCGCGCACGGCCTCGCCGCCGAAGTCGTCGAGCAGCGCGCGATGCTCCTCGGGCCGGCGCAGCCGCCACTGGTCGGCCTGGCCGTGCACGGCGACGAGCAGTTCCCCGACCTCGGCGAGCACCCCGACGGGGGCGGCCCGGCCACCGACGTGGGCGCGGGAGCGGCCCTGGGCGGTGAGCGTGCGCACGAGCACGAGTTCTCCGTCGGCATCACCGCCGGCCTCGGCCACGCGCGCGCGGGCGCGGTGCCCGGGCACGGGGTCGGCCAGCCCCTCGACGACGGTGGTCGCCGCCCCGGTGCGCACGGACCCCGAGTCGGCCCGGGCGCCGAGCAACAGCCCCAGGCCGGTGACGACCATCGTCTTGCCGGCGCCGGTCTCGCCGGTGACGACGTTGAGCCCCGCGGACAGCTCGAGGAGGGCGTCGTCGATGACACCCAGGTCTCGGATCCGTAGCTGCGCGAGCATGAGCCCAGCCTAGGAGCGACCACCGACAAGACCGCTCGGCCCGACTCCGGCGCGTCGCCACATCGCTATATGGCGGCGGCGCGTCGTCACGGCGCCAGCCGTCGCAGGCACGCACGTGCGGCCCGCGGAGCACCGGCTCAGAGGGCGCCGCGCACCCCGCGCCACCCCTTGACCGGCAGGTGGAACTTGGCGACGAGGCGGTCGGCGAACGGCTGTCGCGAGAGCCGCGCGAGGCGCACCGGGTTCTCGCCGCGCCGCACCTCGACGCGCGCTCCGCGGGGCAGGTCGACGGGGCGCGCACCGTCGCACCACATGACGCCCTTGCCGGAATGGTCGGAGAACAACTCGACGGCGATCCGGCTCGTCGGGCCGACGACGAGCGGGCGTGCGAACAGGGCGTGGGCCGAGATCGGCACGACGAGCATCGCCTCGACGTTCGGCCACACGATCGGGCCACCGGCGCTGAACGCGTAGGCGGTCGACCCGGTCGGTGTCGAGGCGATGACACCGTCGCAGCCCCACGTCGACAGCGGGCGACCGTCGATCTCCAGGACGAGTTCGAGCATCCGCTCACGGGCCGCCTTCTCGACCGTCACCTCGTTGAGCGCCCAGCTGCGCGCGACGACCTCGTCGCCGAGGCTGGCCTCGACGTCCATCGTCATGCGGTCCTCGATGGTGTACTCCGCGTGGACGATGTGATCGACGACGCGGGCGAGATCCTCCCGCTCGGCCTCGGCGAGAAAGCCGACGTGCCCGAAGTTCACGCCGAGCAACGGCACGCCGGCGTCGCGCGACAGCTCGGCACCGCGCAGGATCGTGCCGTCGCCGCCGAGCACGCAGACGAGCTCGCAGCCGGCCGCCGGATCCTCGGAGTCGGCCGGAGCAGGCTGCGGACTCTGCCCTTCCATGAACGCCGGGTCGTGCACGACGGCCTCGATGCCGTGGCGACGCAGCTCACCGGCGAGAAAGGACCGCATCTGCTGCATGTCCGTGCGCACCGCGTGGGAGACGAGCAGCACGCGCCGCGTCATCCGTGGTCCTCCTCTGGTCGGGACGGTGCCCGCGCGTCGGCGGGGTGCTCGATGCCCACCGGTTGCCGCTGCGGGGCCGGCCCGGGCGTGAACCAGCCTAGATACTCGCGGTTGCCGCTTGCGCCGCGGACCGGACTGTCCATGATGTCCCGAGCGTGCCAGCCGATGGCGCCCGCGGCGTGCAGCACGCCCGTCAGCGCGTCGCGCCGGGCCGCCTCGGTCCTGACGACACCGTGCTTGTCGAGCCCGCCCCGGCCGACCTCGAACTGCGGCTTGACGAGCAGCACCGCGTCGCCGTCGGGAGCCAGCAGCGGGGCCAGGTGCGGCAGCACGAGCCGCAGGGAGATGAAGCTGAGGTCGGCGACGAGGAGCCCGAACGGCCCGTGCCCCGCGGTCAGGTGGGTGGGGTCGACGTCGCGGATGTTCACCCCCGAGCGCTCGGTGACCCGCGGGTCGGCTGCCAGTTGCGGTACGAGCTGGCCGTGCCCGACGTCGAGGGCCACGACATGGGCGGCGCCCTGTTCGAGCAGCACCTGGGTGAAGCCGCCGGTGGAGGCGCCGACGTCGAGGCAGCGTCGAGCGCGCGCCGACAGGCCGGCGGGGCCGAACCGCGCGAAGGCGGCGTCGAGCTTGCCGGCGGCGCGCCCGACCCGAGCGGGACCGGCGTCGCCGGCCAACTCGATCACCGTCTCGGGACGGACCGGGGCCGCCGGTTTCGTCGCGACCCGCCCCTCGATGATCACGTGGCCGCCGCCGATCAGTTCGCGCGCGTGCCCGCGTGAGCGGGCCAGCCCGCGGGCGACGAGCGCGGCGTCGACGCGCACAGACCGGCCCGCCTCGCCCGCCTCGTCCGCTACTCGGATCGCTGCTCCGAACCCCGCGAGGTGAGGTCGTCGAGCCGCTCCTGGAGCCGGTCGTTCACCTGGGTACCGGCGTCGAGCACCTCCTGGGTGTCGCCCGGATCGGCCTCCTCGAGGCGGTCCATCGCCTCGCCGAGATCGTCCCGCGCGGTCGGCGCGGGAACCTCCGCCGCGTCGGAGCCAGGCGCGTCGTCGCTCGCGTCGCTCGAGTCGCTCGAGTCGGCCGCCTCCGTCGCGTCGGGGGCCGGCGTCGACTCGGGCGCGTCGGGCTCCTGGGTCTGCGATGCCTCGGTCTGCGATGCCTCGGTCTGCGATGCCTCGGTCTGCGATGCCT
>JBDIAM010000338.1:0-3913 GCA_039812445.1 Piscicoccus intestinalis
AGCCCCGACGTGGTCCGGACGCCGCCGGCAGCACCGCCTCGACGCGCGCCGATTGTTGTATCCCATTGCCACATTGCGGGGGGCGCGCAAGAATCGAAGCCCCGGCCCGGTCGCGACAACGGAGGTCCCATGGTCGGCCGTCTCATGCAATGGCTGCGCGGACGCGCCGCGCCCACCCGCGGAGCCGATCCCGACGCGCCCGATCGTGCGCCCGGTTCTCCCGGCACAGCCCGCACCCGAAAGTGGCAGTCCCCCGCCGGCGCCGCCGGCGACGAGGTCGCGCGCCGGCTGCGGTCGCGGCGCCGCCGCTGACCCCTGAGTTTCAGTCCCCGCGCAGCCTCACCGCGCCGTTCGTCCGGCGTCCGAAGGAGTCACGTGAACACGTCCGTCCGCATCGACCCGGCCGACCCCACCCCGCCGTACGAGCAGCTGCGCCGCCAGCTCTCGACGCTCATCGTGGCGGGGGCGCTGGCCGAGGGCACCCGTCTCGCGCCGGTGCGCAGCCTCGCCGCCGATCTCGCGCTCGCGACCGGCACCGTGGCGCGGGCCTACCGGGAGCTGGAGTCCGAGGGACTGGTGACGACGGCTCGCGGCGCCGGCACCCGGGTGGCGGCCCCCAAGAAATCCCTGACCGCCGCCCAGCGGCGTTCCCGCAGTAAGGAACTCGCGCGTCAGTACGTGGAGTCGGCGCGGCTGCTCGGCGCCGACGACGACCTCCTGCGATCGGCTCTCGACGACGTTCTCTCAGCCTGAGCCGGCCCGCCGCAGCCGCTCGCCCAGCTGCGTGACCGCCTCCTGCAGTTCCGGCGGGTCGAGCACGCGCACCTCCCACGGCAGGAACGCGAGGAAGCCGGCGAGCACCTCCACGCTCTGACCGCCCGTGCGCATCACGCAGCACCCCGGCTCCTCCGGCTCGACCTGCGCGTTCATCGGCCCCACCCGGTCGAGCACGTCTTGTGCCTGCGCGTGCACGCGGATCGTCGCCTGCACCGGGTACGCCAGCAGGCTCGTGCCCGCCCGCACCCGCTCCGCCGCGTCCGGCGCCTCCCGCGGCGAGAACCGCCATGTTGTGGCATGCACCTGACTCATTCGGTCGAGCCGGAACACCCGCCAGTCGTCCCGGTCCAGGTCGAACGCCAGCAGGTACCAGCGGCGCCCGGTCGCGACGAGACGGTAGGGCTCGACCCGACGCGGCGGTTGCTCGTCCGAACTCGCTTCGGCCTCGCGCTCCTGGGAGGCCCCGCGGTAGCCGAACCGGGCCTGCACGTGATCCCGGCACGCCCGCGCCAACGTCGTCAGCGCCGCCGCGTCGACCGGCGTGCTGCCCGCCGAGATCCGCACCGTCGCGGCGCGGAACGCGTCGATGCGCTCGCGGAGCCGGGCCGGCACCACCTGATCGAGCTTGGCCAACGCGCGGGTCGCGTCCTCCTCCACGCCGCTGACCGTGCCGCCCGCGGCCAGGCTCAGGCTCACGGCGACCGCCACCGCCTCCCCGTCGTCGAGCACGAGCGGCGGCATCGCCTTACCCGCCGCCAGCCGGTAGCCGCCCCCGAGGCCGCGTTCGGAGTTCACCGGGTAGCCGAGTTCGCGCAGCCGCGAGATGTCGCGTCGCACGCCGCGCACGCTGACCCCGAGCCGCTCCGAGAGCTCCGGACCCGTCCACACCGCATGCTCCTGCAGCAGGGTCAGCAGTCGAAGCAGCCGCACGGTGGAGTCGGTCGTGTCGCTCATGCGCCTAGCCTGACATCGACAGCGGACGCGATGTGTCCGCTGCCTCCGGCACGGTGCCACAGTGTCCCCGACCACCGATGTTGAAAGGACGAGCCGATGACCTTCGACCTCACCACCGAACTGCTCGATCAGCTCGAATGGCACTGGACCAGCCAGCTGCGGCCGCGCCTCGACGGCCTCACCGACGCCGAATACCTCTGGGAGCCGGTACCCGGCTGCTGGAGCGTGCGCCCGCGCGGCACCAGCTCGGCCCCGGTCCAGGGCGGCAGCGGCGAGACCGTCATCGAATTCGCCTTCCCGGAGCCGGTGCCCGCCCCGGTCACGACGATCGCCTGGCGGCTGGGGCACGTCATCGTCGGCGTGCTCGGCGCCCGCGTGCACGGCCACTTCGGCGGACCGGCCTACGACTACATGTCGTTCGACTACTCCCCCACCGCGGCCGGCGCGCTCGCCCAGCTCGACGAGGCGTACGAGGCGTGGACCGCCGGGGTGCGCAGGCTCGACGCGGACGCTCTCGCGCAGCCGTGCGGGCCCGCCGAGGGTCCCTGGCACGAGAAGCCGATGATCACCCTCGTGCTGCACATCCACCGCGAGGTCATCCACCACGGCGCCGAGATCGCGCTGCTGCGCGACCTGTACGCGCACCGGTCCTGAGCGCGTCAAGCCGGAGCCGGCCGGTTCCCGCCCGGCCTCGGGCGGCTGGGCCGGCGTCGGCCCGCCTCACACACTCGGCGCGCCCGCCCACCGACTCACCCGCAGTTCAGCCCACCGTCGGCTCCGCGACGCGCGATCGGCGATGATGGGCAGATGTCCTCGATCTTCGGCTCGTTCGGTCGCCGCGCCGCCGACGAGGCCACCGCGCCCACCGCGTCCGCCCCGCGCTCGGCGCCCGACCGTCGCCCGCGCCTGCTCGGTAAGCCGGTGCCGCGTATCCCCGAGCGGCTGCCCGAGTCGCGCCGCGGCCACCGCCGCCGCATCACGGTCGTCGGCGAGGACGTGCTCGCCACCCCGTGCCGCGAGGTGACCGAGCTGGGCACGCCCGAACTCAAGGCGCTCATCGACGACATGCACGCCACCACCGAGGTCGCCAACGGAGTCGGGTTGGCCGCCAACCAGATCGGCGTCGACCTGCGGATCTTCGTGTACGACTGCCCGGACGCGTTCGGCATCCGCAACGTCGGCCACATCATCAATCCGCGGGTCGTGGAGACCTCCGGTGAGGACGAGGTCGAGGACCACGAGGGCTGCCTGTCGGTGCCCGGTGCTGCCGCGCCGGTCACGCGCGCCCGTCGCGCGGTCGTCGAGGGCGTCGACCAGCGCGGCAACCCGCTGCGCCTCGAGGGCGTCGGCCTCTTCGCGCGCTGCCTCCTGCACGAGACCGACCACCTCGACGGGCACCTCTACCTCGACCACCTCTCGACGAAGGAGCGTCGTCGCGCGATGCGGGAGATGGAGGCCACCCGCGACGACACCTGGGCCGAGTGGGACGAGCGCGCCAAGGAGCTCGGGAAGTAGGCCCGCAGGCTCTAAGAGAGCAAACACGACACAGTTCCGGCGCCCTCGGCTGGCCTGCCTAAGGCGCAGGTGCGGCGTGCCGACAAGCAGAACATGCCAAGACACCACACTATTGCCGGCAGTTGTGCGCTCGCTCTTCTTGTCGTCGGATGTGGACAGCCCACCACCGAAGCGACCCTAGGACAGGATAAGGGGGCTGCAACTACTCAGTCGGAGCAAGCCGACACCGGCGGACAGCTGGCGATAGAGAACGCCGACGCGACAAGGCTAGCTGAGCAAACTCAGACAAAGGTCAGTTCTGTGACGAAAGTCGTAACAATCACAGAGAATAACGACCCGAACAACTTGATCGGTCGCCCGAACGGTTACGTGTCAGCGGCCGTGCTCTACGACAAAAGCGTCTCGTGTACGCAATTCGGAACCGACTGCGGGGCCATGATCGAAGTTTGGCCTGACGAAGCGGCGGCGCAGGCGCGTTCCAAGTACATACAGGAATCGATCAAATCGATGCCTATGCTGGGTCAGGAGTACCACTCAATTAAGGGTTCCGCACTGCTGCGGGTCGACGGGAACGTGAAGCCCTCGATCGCAAGCACCTACTCGGGCACCTTCTGACGTCGCCAGCAGGCGGAGGTGGACACTCCCAGAAAAGCCCCAACTAAAGGGA
>JBDIAM010000339.1:0-3907 GCA_039812445.1 Piscicoccus intestinalis
GATGGGCTCATGGCAGTCACGCTCATCCGGCACGTCGGCGCGAGCCCGCGCGCGCTGTGGGAGGCGGTCACCGACTTCGTCGCGCACGCGGAGGCGGTGCCGCTGACGACGATCCACCCGGAGCCGGGCCCGCCGGCTCCGGGCTGGCGGTTCACCGCGCGCACGGCGCTGGGGCCGGTGGGCTTCGACGACCCGATGCGGCTCACCCGCTGGGCGCCGCCGGGCAGCGACCCGGACGAGCCCGACTCCGGCTCCTTCGAGCTCGTCAAGGAGGGTCGGATGCTCGGCGGCTGGGCGAGCGTGCGCGTCGGGCCGGGCACGAGCGAGCGCACGAGCCGTCTGGAGTGGCGCGAGGAGATCTGGCTCGCGCCGCTGCCGGCGCTGACCCGCCCGCGGCCGCTGCGGCGCCTCGCCGACCTGGCCACCGCCCGCCTCTTCGACCGCGCGATCGACCGCTTCTCCGCCGCCGCCCGCGCCCGCTGAGCCGGCCCGCCGACCCGACTCCGCGCACTAACCCGGCCGCACCCAGACTCCGCGCGCAAATCCACCCGCAGCCCCGACCCTGCGCGCTACCCGCCAGCACCCGGACCTGCGCGCCTCACCGACCGCGCAGCCGCGCCTCGGCCTCCTGCCGGTTCTCGAAGAGGTTGGGCACGAACTCGCTGCGGCTCATCGCCTCGTCGAGGCGGGCGCGCAGGAAGGCGCTGGAGGTGTACCGGGTGACGTTCGTGTAGAAGCGCTCCATGAGCCCCTCGACCATGTGCACGTAGGGGTCGACGAGGTCGGGCAGGATCGTGAACCGGTCGTAGTTGACGACGGCCTCGACCTTGCGGCCCAGCGGCACGAGGTTGTGCTCGACGGCGCGGCGCACCCGGTCGATGTCGGTCGTGCTGCGGATGTCGAGGCCGCCGAAGTCGATGAAGAAGCGGTCCTTGGCGGCGTCGAAGGTGAGTCGCTGGTACATCGGCCGGTCGAGCAGCTGGGTGCGCAGGCCCATCGGCTCGGCCTCGAAGATCCGCGGATCCATGTGCACCATGCGCTCGGGGTCGGCGTTCAGGATCGGCTCGAAGTCCATGTGCGCCAACACATCTGCCTCCACGTCGACGCCCGGGGCGATCTCCAGCAGTTCCAGCCCGCCGGGCACGAGCTTGAACACGGCCCGCTCGGTGACGTACCGCACCTCCCGCTGGTCGCGCAGGGCTTGCGCCCCCGAGAACGTGCGGTGCTCGACCTGGCGCACGAACTTGCGCTGCGCGCCCTCGCGGACGATGACGAGGTGCCCGTCCTCGATCCGGCACTCCAGCCCGCCCGCGGTAAACGTGCCGACGAAGACGACGCAGTGCGCGTTCTGGGAGATGTTGACGAAGCCCCCGGCCCCCGCCAGCCGCGGGCCGAACCGCGAGACGTTGAGGTTGCCCTGCGCGTCGGCCTGCGCGAGACCGAGCACCGCGATGTCGAGGCCGCCGCCGTCGTAGAAGTCGAACTGGTTGGGCTGGTCGATGATCGCCTGCGCGTTGGTCGCCGCACCGAAGTTCAGCCCGCCCGCGGGAATCCCACCGACGACCCCCGGCTCGGCCGTCAGCGTGAGCAGGTCGATGATCCGCTCCTCGGCGGCCACGCTGGCGACCCCCTCGGGCATGCCGATGCCGAGGTTGACGACGTCGTCGGCCTCCAGTTCCATCGCCGCCCGGCGGGCGATGATCTTGCGTTCGCTCATCGGCATCGACGGCACGCTCGTGGCCGGGGCCCGCAGCTCGCAGGAGAAGAACGGGTTGTACGGGTCGGCGAACGTCTGCTGGTGCAGCTCGGGCGACTCGGCGACGACCACGCAGTCGACGAGGATCCCCGGCACCTTGACCTGCCGGGCGTTCAGCGTGTGCCGGTCGGCGACCCGCTCGACCTGCGCGATGACGACCCCGCCGGAGTTGCGCGCGGCCATGGCGATCGCCTGCGCCTCCAGCGTGAGCGCCTCGCGCTCGAAGGTCAGGTTGCCGTCGGGGTCGGCGGTCGTGGCGCGGATGATGCCGACGTCGATGGGAAACGCCTTGTAGAACAGGTAGTCCTCGCCGTCGATCTCCAGGTGCCGCACGAGTTCGACGCTCGTGCGCTCGTTGAGCTTGCCGCCGCCGTGGCGCGGGTCGACGAACGTGTCGAGCCCCACCCGGGTCAGCGTGCCGGGCTTGCCGGCCGCGATGTCGCGGAACATGTGGGTGATGACGCCCTGCGGCAGGTTCCACGCCTCGATCTTGTTCTGCACCGCCAGCGCCTGCATCTTCGGCACCAGCCCCCAGTGACCGCCGATGACGCGGGCCACCATGCCCTCGTGGCCGAAGTGGTTGAGCCCCCGGTCCTTTCCGTCGCCCTGCCCGGCGGCGTAGACCAGCGTGAGATTGCGCGGGTGACCGGAGTCGGCCCGGTCGTCGAGCCCGAGAAAGCGCCGCTCGAGCGCGACCGCGATGTTCTCCGCGAACCCGATGCCGACGAACCCGCCTGTCGCGATCGTGTCGCCGTCGCGCACCAGGTGCACGGCCTGGTCGGCCGCGACGATCTTGCCCGTGTCGCCGCTGCTCAGGCCGTGGAGTGGGTGGGGGTGTCGTCGCATCATCGCCTCCCGTGCGCTGCCCGCCGCGCGGGCTCCCGGGCCCGGGCGGAGTCTGCGGCCAGGGTACGGGCGGGCCTACCCGGCGGGCAGCACGACGGTGAAGGTCGCGCCGCCGTCGGCGTTGCCCCCGGCGCTGATCCGGCCACCGTGGCGGCTGACGATCGAGTGACACAGCGCCAGCCCGAGGCCGATGCCCGCGTAGGCGTCCGCGTCCTTGGAGCTGCGCGAGAACGCCGCGAAGATCTTCTCCTCGTCGCCGGGCTGCAGACCGACTCCGGCGTCGGCGATCTCCAGGCGCACCCAGCCCGGCTCCCCGGCGGTGCTGCGCAGGGCGATCCGCGCCGGCTCCCCGGGCCGGGCGTACTTCACGGCGTTGCCGACGAGGTTGGCGAGCAGCTGGCGGACCAGGCCGCGATCGCCGCGCACGCGGTGGTGCACGTCGAGCTCGATGCGCGGCGCGCGCGGCCCGTCACCCGCGAAGTCGGCGACGACCTCGCGCGCCACCGTCTCCAGGGGCACGCTCGACATCCGCAGCATGCCGTCGCGGGCCACCGTGAACGAGAGGTACTCGTCGATGAGCCCCCGCATGCGCCCGCTGGATTCGCGCGCACGCACCAGCGCCCGACGTCCGGAGACGGGGTCGCCGGCGGCCAGTTCGTCGTCGGCCGCCTCGAGCCAGCCGGCGACGGCGGCCAGCGGCCCTTTGAGGTCGTGGGCCACGGTGCCGGCGAACGCGCGCAGCTCCCGGTACCGGGCGTACTCGGCGGTGACGTCGTGGAAGAGCAGCAGGACCAGCGGACCGAACCGGCTCGGCACGAGCTGCGTGGAGGAACTGAGCACGCGGATGCCGCCGTCGGGGCCCGGCACGCCGTAGTCGCCGACGCGGGCCTGGGGGCGCTCCGGCGACGGCAGCGGCACGTCCGCGTCGGTCAGCGCACGGTCTCCCGTCGGCGTGCGCACCCCGAAGTACTGCGTCCACGACTCCGGCAAGTCGGCCGGCACCGGCCGCCCCAGCAACCGCCCGGCCGCCGGATTGCTCAGGTGCAACGAGACGCCGGGGTCGGCGAGCATCAGTCCCTCGCTCATCGAGTCGATCATGGCGCGCAGCAGACGGGTCTGGGCGTGGGCGGCCGTGCGGCGCCGTTCGAGTTCGAGGAGCATGCGGGAGCGCTGGTCGCGAAAGACGGCCACGAGGATCGTCAGCAGCGCGCTGAACCCGAGCATGCCGTCGATGAGCACCGCCGGCGGCACGAGCCCGTCGTAGTCGAACACCTCACCCTCGATGAACACCCCCAGGCCGGAGAA
>JBDIAM010000340.1:0-3902 GCA_039812445.1 Piscicoccus intestinalis
TTTGCCGCGTCTGCGCGGGCGAATTTCCCATCGTTTCTGGGGTCGTGGTCGCGGCTGGTGGTCACGGGCGGTTTGGTCGGGCGGGGGGTGGGTGCCGGCGCTCACGAGGGCGGGCGCATCGCTGACGCTGTGCGTGCTGGCCGGCTTTCCGGCTGAGGTGTCGGTCGCCCCTGCGGGGTTCCCGCCGAGCTGTCGGGGCGCCGGAAGATAGTGGGAGTTTTGCCGCGTCTGCGCGGCGGAATTTCCCATCGTTTCTGGCGCCCGTGGTCGCGGCTGGTCGTCACGGGCGTTTGGTCGGGCCGGGAGCGGGTGCCGGGGTGCCCCCCGGGTGCTCCCGAGCGGCGGCCGGGGGCCTGGGGCCGCCGGGGGAGAACGGCGAAGGGGCGGGCGCGTCCGGGCTCGGGCTAGAGATAGGGGCCGAAGCGCAGCCGCACGGCCTCGCGGCTGGGGTGGCGGTCGCCGCGCTTGACGAGGATGGCGTCGGCGATCTGCTGGAACGACAACCCGCGGCGGTAGGCCGAGCGCACGGCCTGCTTGAGGCGTGCGTCGTTGCCGCTCGCCCGCGACTGCTCGTCGATCGCGGTGAGGCGACGCTGGATCTGGCGCACCGTCGCGCGCGGCACGTGCCGCGACTCCCGCTCGCGCAGCCACTGTTCGATCTCGTCGGTCGCCCAGAGGTTGCGCCGGCCCCACTTGTGCTCGCTCGGCGCGGGCAGCTGCTCGCGGCTGGCCATTCCGCGAATCGTCGAGGCCGGGATCGCGCGCTTGCCGGTGACCCGGGCGAGCGCGGAGGCGACCATCTCGGCGGTCATGTAGCCCTCGGGGGGCTGCTGTTCGACCGATCCGCGGGTCGCGTCGGCCACGACCTGCGCCACCTCGGGCGCGTCGGGTAGCCCCGGCTCACGGGGAGGCGGGTCCTCCGCCTCCCCGGCCCGGTCGATCGGAGGCACACCCCGATGAGGTATCCGTGTCACGTCGTCCCCTGTCGCCGCGCGCGCCGGCCGCCCCTTGCCGACGCGCCACACAGTAGGCACGCGCGGCGCGGGCGACAAGCGACCACAACGACGCTCCCACCTCCGGCCCCCCGCCGCGCGCGCCCCGAACACGCCCGGAACGCGCTCTGGCCGCTTGACCGGACCGGCGTCGGCGGTGGGTGACGCGCTCGCAGCTGAGGGGTGCGGCTGCCGCCGCATCGGGTGAGCGGGGAGCGCATCGCCCGCGATCCGGACGAGCCGAGGCCGTGGCGGCCGGACGCGACCGGAGCCGGCGGCGAGAGCCGTCGAGCGGCCTCCCGAGGTTCCTCGGGAGGTCGTGTCGGCCGTCGAGGGGACGCGATCGGCGTCTCTGATGGCAGACATTCTTTGTGATCTGCGTCACTCAATCGAACGATTGAGAGCCGGGCTTTGGCGCGATCCCGCACGTGAAGCCGTTCTCGGCAACCTGCGTATATACACATTCGGCAGGCTCGTCGGCCGGTGTATTCGACTCCCGGCCGTCGATCGTTACAATCGTCTTGATCGATTGTCCAACAACGGAATTCGCTCTCGGTGGCATGCCTCTGTCGTGCGCTGATCGGTGAGTTGGCATCCGAAACCGAATGTGCGCGGGGTCGGATGTGACGACCGGACGGCGCCTCGGCGAGGTGTCGCGCGGGGTGTGCCCGCCGCCGCCTGGGGTCGATGTTTTCTTGACACCGGCAGCGTTGTGTGCGGAGACTTCCACCGACTCCTGGCCGAGACGAATGGGGGCGTTTATGAAGGCCATGACCGAGACCAGCGCGGTCCCGACGACGGTGATCACGCCGGCTGGGGGGCTGACGATGACCACGCTGCGCGAGAAGGTGCGCCGTCCGTCGCGCATCCTCGACCACCGGGCGTCGTGCCGCGCGCCCGAGCACGCGGTGTCGGCGAACGAGTGGACGCCGGAATACGAGGAGGAGCAGGTTCCTGCGCGTCTTCGCGCAATTTGCGCCGACTGCCCGGTCTGGCAGGACTGTCTGTCAGAAGCGTTGCGAATGAACGACATCGGCTACCGGGCCTCGATGACCACCCGGCAGCGTCGGCACTACTTCGCCGAGATCGTCGCCGCGGTGCGTCCGGTGGCCCATAAGGTGACTGTTGCCTCGCGCGCACGCAGCACCGGCGACGCCGACCGCACCCCGACCCACCCGGTCGGAGACGGTTCGCTGAACTCCTATCGTCGCGGCTGCCGCTGCGACGAGTGCCGCGGTCACAACGCGGCGGCCCGCCGTCGCGAACGCGCCCGCGCGTCCTGACCCGGTCTGGGGCGGGCCCACTCGACGGCCCGCCGCGGTCCGGGCCCCGAGTCGGTCCCGCGACCCGAACGCCGCGGAGCCGGCTCACGCCGTTCCATCCGCGCCGACTCCAGATTGCGTGACCTCGCACATGAGCCCTTCCCAACCCGACCGCCTCGCCGCGGCTCCAGACGTGACCACCGGTGCCGAGCACGCCGAGCGAACCGATTCCGCCCACACGGGCAGGCGCGCGGACCCGTCGGCCGCGACCGAGCCGGCTGGGCCGCAGTCGCCCGGCGAGGCCCGATCGGCAGCGCCGACGGCCCAGGAGCGCGGGGGCGCCACGCGCGCCACATTCCCGCCGAGCCCGTACGCCAAATCGGGCCAGGCCGACGCGCCGCGCGTCGATCGCACCGCCCGTCCGCAGCCGCCGAACGACGCGCTCGACGACGCCCGGACCGACTCCCCGGCCGACGCCGGGACTCACGCCCGGACCGACCCCGGGACTCACGCGGCGACCGGCGCCGGCGAGGCCGTGGACGGTGCCCACGGGCCGGCGGCACACGCCGGGACCAGCCCGGTCGCGGGGTCCGCGGCGCGCCCGAACGCCCTGGCCGGAGACGGTGTGCGGGTCGTCCCGCCCCGCCGCGTGCGCGACGAGGACGGCGCGGGCCGTTCGCTGGCGAAGCCGCGGTACCTGGATCACACCGCCGACCCCGACTGGGACCCGCCGGAGGACCCGCCGATGATCCGGCGTCGCGAGCCGCGGCCCCGGATGGGCTGGCGCGGCTTCGTGTACGAGACGACCGGGGGCCGCTGGAACCCCGGGCAGTCGGTCAAGGAGCAGCGCATCCGCGAGCGCGAGCGGCAGATCTCGCGGCAGCTGCGCGGCAAGCACGTCACCGCCTTCTTCTGCCTCAAGGGCGGCATCAGCAAGACGTCAACGACGGCGGCGACGTCGATCGCGATGGCCAACCTGCGGCCCGACCCGGTGTTCGCCATCGACGCCAACCCGGACGCGGGCGACCTCGCCGAGCGGCTCGTCGGCCAGAGCCGGGCCGGCATCACCGAGCTGTCGGCGGGCATCGACCGCATCGACAGCCTCGACGCGCTGTCGCGGTACACGCTCACGGCGGGTCGCCTGACGATGCTGCCCGGCGAGCCGAACCCCGAGCTCGGCGACTCGCTGAGCTCGGAGGACTTCCGCCGCATCATGGGCGTCGTGCAGCGCTACTACAACGTCGTGCAGGTCGACTGCGGCACCGGCGTGACGCACCCCCTCATGCGCGGCATCCTCGAGTTCGCCGACACGGTCGTCATCCCGGCGTCGTGGTCGATCACCGGCGCCCGCCGCGCGGCCGAGACGATCCTGTGGCTGGAGACGCACGGCTTCGAGCGGCTCGCCCGCACGAGCATCGTCGTCCTCACCGCGAAAGACCTGGTCAGCCGCAGCGTCGACAAGGAGGCGGTGCGCTCGTACCTGTCGCAGGCGGCCGACCTCATCGTCGTGCCGAGCGACCCGCACGTCGCCGACGGCGCCCTCATCGACTGGGAGCAGCTCGGCCCGGCGACGAAGGAGGCGTACCTCGACATCGCCGCCTCGATCACCAAACGGTTCCCGGACGGCGGGTGGCCCGTCGCGCCGTGA
>JBDIAM010000341.1:0-3869 GCA_039812445.1 Piscicoccus intestinalis
GCGCCGGTGGCCTCCTCGGGAAAGAGCACCTGCGAGATGATGACGGCCCCGTAGGCGAAGACGCCGTAGTCGAACCACTCGACGGCGTTGCCGATCGCGCTGGCCCCGATGGCGCGCCGCAGGGTCGAGCGGTCGGCCTCCGGGGGCGCGGTTCCCTCGCGGCCTGCCGGTTCTGGGCGGATGGGTTGATCGGACATCGGGACTCCTCACGCCGGGGCGGATTCGGTCGATGCGCGCGGTGCTCGCGCGTGCGGCAGTCTGGGCACGGCATCGGGGCTCACCCGGGTACGCAGCCACGCCCGACGATCGCGGCGGCTCGCGCAGCGAGCCAGTGTGTCTGATTGTCGACAATCGGAGCGTAGTCTCCAGCCCTGGTCTGTCAAGGCTGACCCGCACGCGCTCGCGCCCCCGGCCCGCTCCCGGTGAGCGGTCGAGGCGACCGGAAGGTATTCGCCGAATCGACGATCCCGTGCGCACGACCAGACCGAGGTGATCGAGCTTTATGCAGGTCAACGGTCTGAGCCACCGAGACCGGACGGATCGCGATCGTCGATTCGGCGAATCCTTCGCCGGGGCCGGCGGTCAGCGACGAGGCAGCCGGGCGCGGACCTCGCGCGCGAGCCGCCGCACGACGCGTCGCGGCAGCGAGACCTCCCCCTCATAGGTCATCGTCGCGGGGTCGGGGCCGGTGCGCTCGTCGCGGTTGAGTCCGCTGATGCGCGCGACGTCATCGTCATCGAGCCGCACGTCGAGGGAGGCGAAGTTCTCGACGATCCGCGCCGGGGTCACGGACTTCGGGATGACGACGAGGCCGAGCGCGCGGTGCCAGGCGAGCACGACCTGCGCCGGCGTCGCGCCGTGTTTGTCGGCCACGGCGCGCAGGGTCGGGTCGTCGAGCAGACCCTTGCCCGACCCCAGCGGCGACCACGACTCGGTGACGATGCCGTGCCTCGCGTTCTGCGCGCGAAGCCGCTCCTGGGTGAGGTAGGGGTGCAGCTCGATCTGGTGGATGACGGGCGTCACCCCGGTCTGCTCGATGAGGGTCTCCAGCTCGGCCTCCGGAAAGTTGGAGACCCCGATCGAGCGGATCCGGCCCTGCCGCTGCAGCTCGATCATGGCCCGCCAGGTCGGCACGTACTGCTGCTTGAACGGCATCGCCCAGTGGATGAGGTAGAGGTCGAGCACGTCGAGACCGAGCTTGCCCATCGAGGTGTCGAACGCTCGCAGCGTGGAGTCGTAGCCCTGGTCGGCGTTCCACAGCTTGGTCGTGACGAACACCTCGTCGCGGGGCACGTCGGCGGCGGCGAGCGCGCGACCGACTCCGGCCTCGTTGCCGTAGATCGCCGCGGTGTCGATGTGTCGGTAGCCGGCCGCCAGGGCCTGGCCGACCGCCCGCTCGGCGACCGCGTCCTCGACCTGCCACACCCCGAAGCCCAGCTGCGGGATCGTGTGGCCGTCATGGAAGGTGATGCTGGGTGAAACGCTCATGGCGTCCTTCCGGATCGCTGGCTGGTCTCGCGCCGGTCTCGGATGTCGAGACACGGGTCTCGGCGCGCGCTGCCTCTCCAACCTAACGCCACCCGGATGAGTTGCCGCAGCGGTCGGCGCGGAGGCGGGCGCAGCTGGGCGCGGGTGGACTCAGGGGCGGGCGGGCTCAGGGGCGGGCGGCTCAGGCCGACGCGCGTTCGAACCACACCATCCGGCCCACCGGAGCCAGCTGAGCCAGCCCGGAGACGGTCGGGAAACGGTAACCGCGCGAGCGCAGCTCGTCGATGAGACCGCCGGTCAGGGCACCGCGGTCGAAGGTGGGCAGCACCCGCGAGGCGCCCGGCTCGGCCCCGGCCCCCGGCGCGGCGCCCGGCTCGCCGACGGCGCCCCGACCGCGGAAGCCGCTGACGCCCACGGAGGCGTCGTGCAGCAGCATGATGCCGCCGGGGTGGGCGGCGCCGATCGCGCGGTGCAGGAGCACCTGCGTGGGCTCGTCGGTCCAGTCCCGGGCCCAGGCGCTCCACAGCACGACGTCGAGGCCGAGGGCGCGGGTGGCGACGGCGAGCTGGGGGGTCTGGGCCCCGTAGGCCGGGCGGAACAACCGCACGCGGCGTTGGGCGACCTCCTCGACGATGTCGCGGGAGCGCCGGATCGACCCGATCGCCTGCGCGAACGGCAGCGTCGTCAGCCGGGTGTGGTCGAAGCCGTGCAGGGCCACCTCGTGGCCGTCGGCGACGATCCGGCGCAGCACCCCGGGGTGAGCCAGCAC
The DNA here is from genome assembly GCA_039812445.1 of Piscicoccus intestinalis. Lineage (GTDB taxonomy): Bacteria > Actinomycetota > Actinomycetes > Actinomycetales > Dermatophilaceae > Kineosphaera > Kineosphaera intestinalis_A. The sequence goes on from JBDIAM010000341.1 coordinate 2,258, forward strand.
CTGCTCGGCGAGCACGAAGAACGTGGCGCGCACGCGCCGCTGCGCGAGCGCGTCGAGCACCGGGTTGGTCGTCGCCGGATCGGGCCCGTCGTCGTAGGTCAGCGCGAGCACCGGCTCCGGCGTGATCGCGCAGGCCCGCACGGTCGCGGGCGCGAGTACCGGCCGGGCCAGCCGCAACGCCGGGGGCGTCGGCGGAACCGCGCGCGGCCCCTCCTCGTACGCGCAGGCGTAGCGCTGCCGCACGAGCACGCTGCCGGGGCTGCCCGAGCGCCCCGAGCGGCCGGCGAGTCCGGTCGGACCCGGGCGATCCGCGGAGCCGCGCCGCCGGGCCAGCGGGTTCACAGCAGTTCCACGTTGTCGGCCGCGAGCGTCCGGCCGCGGGTGTCGAACAGCAGCGGCGTGCGCGCGGCCATGTCGTCGAGGTCGTAGCTGCGGTGCGGCTGCAGCACGACGGTCAGGTCGGCCTCCGCCAGCGCGGCGTCGAGATCGGGTACGCGCTCGAGGCTGTGCCCGTTGATGCGCCAGGTCTGCACGAACGGGTCGTGGAAGACGACGCGGGCGCCGCGGGCCTCGAACATCTTGGCGATGTCGACGGCCGGCGACTCGCGCTGGTCGGCGATGTCGGGCTTGTACGTCACGCCGAGCAGCAGCACGGTGGAGCCGCGCAGCGCCTTGGCGTGATCGTTGAGCAGCTCGGCGGCGCGCAGCACGACGTAGTTCGGCATCTTGGCGTTGATGTCCTGGGCCAGCTCGACGAACCGGAAACTCGTCTTGAGCTTGGCGCGCACCCTGTGCGAGAGGTAGTTCGGGTCGATCGGGATGCAGTGCCCGCCGACGCCGGGGCCGGGGTAGAACGCCTGGAACCCGAACGGCTTCGTGGAGGCGGCCCGGATCGACTCCCACAGGTCGATGTCGAGCTCGTGGCAGAACATCGCCATCTCGTTGACGAGCGCGATGTTGACGTGCCGGTAGGTGTTCTCCAGCAGCTTGGCCATCTCGGCCTCGCGGGTGCCCTTGACGGTGACGACGTGGTCGACGAAGCGCCCGTAGAACTCGGCGGCCTTCATCGTGCAAGCCCGGGTGCAGCCGCCGACGACCTTCGGGGTGTTCTTGGCGCCATAGTCGGTGCGGCCCGGGTCGATGCGTTCGGGGCTGAACGCGACGAAGATGTCCTGCCCGACGACGTGGCCGGTGGCCTCGATGACCGGGCGCACGAGCTCCTCGGTGGTGCCGGGGTACGTCGTCGACTCCAGCACGATCGTCATGCCGGGGTGCGCGCCTGCGGCGACGGTGGCCACGGCGGCCTGCACGGCGCGCAGGTCGGGACCGCCCTCCTCCGACAACGGGGTCGGCACGCAGATGACCGCGACGTCGGCGTCCCGCACGCGGGCCGTGTCGGTGGTGGCCTCGAAGCCGGCGGCGCGCATCGCGGCGATATCGGTGTCGTGCAGGTCGTCGACGTGCGAGTGGCCGGCGTTGAGGCCGCCGACGACCCGCTCGTTGAGGTCGATGCCGAGCACCCGCAGGCCCGCGCGGGAGGCCTCCTGGGCCAGCGGCAACCCGACGTAGCCGAGGCCGATCACGGCCAGGTCGACGGAGCCGGTGCGGCCCG
>JBDIAM010000342.1:0-3828 GCA_039812445.1 Piscicoccus intestinalis
GAGCGCCTCAAGAAGGTGCTCAAGGAGATCCGCACCCGCGGCGACATCATCCTGTTCATCGACGAGATCCACACCCTGGTGGGAGCCGGTGCCGCCGAGGGCGCGATCGACGCGGCGAGCATCCTGAAGCCGATGCTGGCGCGCGGTGAGCTGCAGACGATCGGCGCGACGACGCTGGACGAGTACCGCAAGCACATCGAGAAGGACCCGGCGCTGGAGCGCCGCTTCCAGCCGATCCAGGTCTCCGAGCCCACGCTGAGCCACGCGATCGAGATCCTCAAGGGCCTGCGCGACCGGTACGAGGCGCACCACCGCGTCTCGATCACCGACGGCGCGCTGGTGGCGGCGGCCAACATGGCCGACCGGTACATCAACGACCGCTATCTGCCCGACAAGGCGATCGACCTCATCGACGAGGCCGGCGCGCGGCTGCGCATCAAGCGCATGACCGCTCCGCCGGACCTGCGCGAGTTCGACGACAAGATCGCGCACGTGCGCCGCGAGAAGGAGGCCGCGATCGACGGCCAGGACTTCGAGAAGGCGGCCAAGCTGCGCGACGACGAGCGTCGCCTCATCGAGGCGAAGAACAAGCGCGAGAAGGAGTGGAAGGCCGGCGACATGGACGTCGTCGCCGAGGTCGACGAGGAGCTCATCGCCGAGGTGCTGGCGGCCTCGACGGGCATCCCGGTGTTCAAGCTCACCGAGGAGGAGTCCAGCCGCCTGCTCAACATGGAGGCGGAGCTGCACAAGCGCATCGTCGGCATGGACGACGCGATCAAGGCGCTCTCGCAGGCGATCCGGCGCACCCGCGCCGGGCTGAAGGACCCGCGTCGCCCGGGCGGCTCGTTCATCTTCGCCGGCCCGACCGGCGTCGGTAAGACCGAGCTGGCCAAGACGCTCGCGGAGTTCCTGTTCGGCGACGAGGACAGCCTGATCACGCTCGACATGAGCGAGTTCGCGGAGAAGCACACGGTCTCCCGGCTGTTCGGCTCGCCTCCCGGCTACGTCGGCTACGAGGAGGGCGGCCAGCTCACCGAGAAGGTGCGCCGCAAGCCGTTCTCGGTCGTGCTGTTCGACGAGGTCGAGAAGGCGCACGCGGACATCTTCAACTCGCTGCTGCAGATCCTGGAGGACGGGCGCCTCACCGACGCCCAGGGCCGGGTCGTCGACTTCAAGAACACGGTCATCATCATGACGACCAACCTCGGCACCCGGGACATCTCCAAGGCCGTCTCGCTCGGCTTCTCGGCCGGGCACGACGCCGCCTCCAGCTACGAGCGCATGAAGAACAAGGTGACGGACGAGCTCAAACAGCACTTCCGCCCCGAGTTCCTCAACCGCGTCGACGACACGATCGTCTTCCCGCAGCTGAAGGAGGAGGAGATCGTCCAGATCGTCGACCTGATGATCGCCCGCCTCGACGAGCGACTCAAGGACAAGGACATGGGCATCGAGCTCACGCCCGCGGCCAAGAAGCTGCTCGCCAAGAAGGGCTACGACCCGGTGCTCGGAGCCCGTCCGCTGCGTCGCGCGATCCAGCGCGACATCGAGGACATGCTCTCCGAGAAGATCCTCTACGGCGAGGTCGCGGCCGGCGAGATCGTCGGGGTCGACATCGAGGGCGAGGGGGACGACGCGAAGTTCGTCTTCCACGGCACGAAGAAGGAGCCGGAGCCGGCCACCGTGCCGGCGCACGCCGCGGGCAGTGACCACGGCAGCGGCGACCACATCACCGGTCTCGGTGGTGGCGGTGCGACCGGCGCCGAGCGCTCCGGGCCCGAGGGCGGCGCCGCCGCCGAGGGCTGAGTTCCGCGTTCATCAAGCGACGGGGCCGGGCGTCCATCGGACGCCCGGCTCCGTCGTCTCTGCCCGGCCGCGCTCTGCTGAACGGGCGATATGTCGCGCGTTCGGCAGAGCGCCCCGGACCGGCTAGCCCGCCTCGACCCCCGCGCTGCGCAGGATGATCCGCGCGATCTCCCCGGAGTGGCTGTACATCGGAAACTGGCCGGAGTCCAGCTCGGTGACCCGGATCGGTGGGTCCTCCCGGCCGATCTCGTACTCGAGCCACTCGCTGCGGTAGTCCCAGCTCTCGGTGCCGTGCACGACGTCGAGCGGCACGCGCAGCCGCGCGTACAGGTCGCGGCTGGGAAAGCACGGGTCGGCCGCGTCGAGGTCGTAGAACGTCATGATCGTCTCGCTGGTCGGCGAGGTCGTCCAACCGCCCTCGACGCGGCGCAGGCCGGCCTCGACCTCGGCGCGCACCTCGTCCTGGGCGTCGACCATCCAGTCCGCCATGATCGCCGCCACCTTGGCGTCGGCGAGCTCCTCGATCTCGGCGCGGGTCGGCACCACCGAGTCCAGCCGGAAGCGGTCGCGGAAGTAGGCGAGCATCTGCGGGGAGCGCACGACCTCGATCTCCTCCTGCGCCTGGGCCCGGGTGGGGGCGATCGTGCCGTTGATCGTCACGACGGCGCTGAACGCCTCGGGCCGCTGCACCGCCGCGCTCAGCCCCATGACGGCGGTGATCCAGCCGGCGAGCACGAGCACCGGTCGGGTGAGCCCGAACTCCTGCGCCACCAGGTGCAGGTCGTCCGTGGCGGCGGTGCTCGGCAGCGCCGGGCACGTCGAGGACATGTGGCCGCGCAGAGCGGGGGCGACCGCGCGCACCCGCCCGCCCAGGGCGTCGACGGTGCGGGTCCATTCGAGCGGGCCCAGGCCGAGGTGGTGCACGAGGAGGACGTCCGGGCCCTGCCCGCCGAAGTCGATGACCGGCAGGTCGTCTCCCTCGGGCAGGCGCACGCGCTGGTGTTGCAGGAAAGGCATGGACCCCAGTGTGAGGCAGGGCACAAACCCGATCGTGGGAACGGGTGGGTTCGTTCCGTCAGCGGTTCGCGATCGCGCTCGGCGGTCGAGGCGGCCGATGGGCCCGCGATTGGCGGGCCGAGTGGCTCACGCGGGCAGCGCGATTCGGTCGTCGCCCGCCGGCTCCGCGAGACCGTCCTCGAGCAGGCCGTGCAGGCACCGCCGCGCGCGCTCCTCGTCCCGCGGCCACGCGGCGAGCAGTTCCCCGCGCGGCACCGGCTCGGTCGCGCCGCGCAACACGGCCATGAGCGCGCCGCGGACCTGCCGGTCGGTGCCCTCCCACGCCTGCCCGCGTCGCGGCGGACCGTCGTCGGGCGGGGAACCGGCGGCCCGCCAGGCGCAGTGCGATTCGACCGGGCACAGCTCGCAGCGCGGCGCCCGGGCGGTGCACACGAGCGCCCCCAGCTCCATGATCGCGACGTTCCAGCGGGCGGCCCGCGCCGCCGACTCGGGCACGAGCCGGCTCGCCAAGGCCGACTCGGCCGCCGAGAGCGCCGGAGCCGGTAGCGCCCGCCCGGAGACGGCGCGGGCCTGCACGCGGCGCACGTTGGTGTCGACGACGACGCTGTGCCGGCCGTACGCGAAGGCGGCCACCGCGGCGGCCGTGTAGGCACCGACTCCGGGGAGCGTCAGCAGCGTCTCGACGGTGTCGGGCACCCGGCCGTCGTGCTCGCGGACCATGACCGTGGCCGCCTCGTGCAGGCGCAGCGCCCGCCGCGGGTAGCCGAGCCGGTCCCACAGGCGCACGGCCTCCCCGGGGGAGTCCTGCGCGAGCGCGGCGGGCGTCGGCCAGCGCTGCATCCACCGCAGCCAGGCCGGTTCGACCCGGGCCAGCGGCGTCTGCTGCGACATCACCTCGGAGACGAACACGCCCCACGGGGTGGCGTCGGATCGCCGCCACGGCAGGTCGCGGCCGTGCGCGTCGAACCACGCGAGCACCGGCTCATGCAGCTCGTGCAGGTCGAG
>JBDIAM010000343.1:0-3815 GCA_039812445.1 Piscicoccus intestinalis
CGGTGTATCGCAACGCCGGTGGTCGCAGACGGCTCGTCCGCGCCGATCACCGGGGCCCGTTCCGGCTCCGGAACCGGCGAAACCGCACGGAAGGACCGCCATGACCACCGCCGACCAGACCACCGGTCGCCGCAAGATGAACCTCGCGGGGCTACAGAAGTTCGGCCGCAGCCTCATGCTCCCGATCGCCGCGCTGCCGGTGGCCGGTCTCATGCTGCGGCTCGGCTCCCCCGACATGCTCGGCGCGGACGGCCTGAACTGGGGCCCGGTCGCCGCGGTCATCGGCGCGGGCGGTAGCGCGCTGTTCGACAACCTGCCGCTGCTGTTCGCGCTCGGTGTCGCGATCGGCATGGCGCGCCGCTCCGACGGCTCGACGGCGCTCGCGGCGGTCGTCGGCTACCTGACGTACAAGAGCGTCGGCGACGCGATGAGCCCGTACATCCTCGGCGCGGCGCCGGAGGGGGAGAAGCAGGAGCTCATCAACTTCGGGGTGCTCGGCGGCATCCTCGTCGGGCTCATCGCGGCCTTCCTGTGGCAGCGCTACCACCGCATCAAGCTGCCCGACTACCTCGCGTTCTTCGGCGGCCGCCGGTTCGTGCCGATCATCACCGCCTTCGCCGCGCTGGCCCTGTCGGTCGTCATGTCGTTCATCTACCCGGCCTTCGACACCGGCCTGACCGGCGTCGGCGAGTGGGTCAGCCAGAACACCGTCATCGGCGGCTTCGTCTACGGCACGCTCAACCGCCTGCTCATCCCGCTGGGCCTGCACCACATCCTCAACTCCGTGCCGTGGTTCGTGCTCGGCTCGTTCCAGCCGCCCGCCGGCGGCGAGGTCGTGCACGGCGACATCGCCCGGTTCCTCTCCGGCGACCCGACCGCGGGCGCGTTCATGACCGGCTTCTTCCCGATCATGATGTTCGCGCTGCCCGCCGCGGCCCTGGCGATGGCGCAGGAGGCCAAGCCCGCCGCCCGCAAGGCGACCTTCGGCCTCATGTTCTCGGTGGCGCTGACCGCGTTCCTCACCGGCGTCACCGAGCCGCTGGAGTTCGCGTTCATGTTCGTCGCGTGGCCGCTGTACATCATGCACGCCGTGCTCACCGGCACCTCGCTGGCGGTCGTCAACGCCCTCGGCATCCGCGACGGATTCAGCTTCTCCGCGGGCCTGTTCGACTTCATCCTCAACTACCGCATCGCCGAGCAGCCGCTGCTGCTCATCGTCGTCGGCCTCGTCTACGCGGTCATCTACTACGTGCTGTTCCGGTTCGCGATCCGCAAGTGGAACCTGCGCACCCCCGGCCGCGAGGAGGACGGCGCCGAGGGCATGTCGATGGACCCGACCGCTGAGCCCGTCGAGGCCGGCGGGCGCACCGAGCGGCGCGAGCCGCGCGCCGAGCCGCGGGGCGAGGGCCGCGTCGAGGGCGAGGGGCCGATCCGATCGTGAGCCGGCGATGATTCTCGCCTCGGCGCGCACCCTGCTGCCCGGGGGCCTGGCGCCGGGCTGGGTGCGCGTGGACGGGGAGCGCATCGGCGCCGTCGGTCTCGGCGACCCACCCGCCGGCCCGGTCGTCGACCTGGGGGAGGCGGTGATCTCGCCAGGGCTCGTCGACATGCACTGCCACGGCGGCGGAGGCGGGTCGTTCCCCAGCGGCGAGCCCGACCAGGCCCGCGCGGCCGTCGCCGCGCACCGGCGCGCGGGCACCACCTCGCTCATGGCCAGCCTCGTCGCCGACTCGCCGGACCGGCTGCGCGAGCAGGTGCGCGGGCTGGCTCCGCTCGTCGCCGCGGGGGAGTTGGTCGGGGTGCACCTCGAGGGCCCGTGCCTGTCGCCGGCGCACCACGGCGCGCACGACCCGGCGCTGTTGCGCAGCCCCGCCGACGTCGACCTCGTCGGGCTCGTCGACGACTTGACCGACGAATTCGGCCCGGTGGTGCGGATGGTCACCCTCGCGCCCGAGCTCGACGGCGGCCCGGAGGCGGTGCGCGGGCTGGCCGCGCGCGGCGTCATCGCCGCGGTCGGGCACACCGACGCCACCTACGAGCAGACCCGTGCCGCGCTCGCCGCGGGGGCGCCGGTGGCCACCCACCTGTGCAACGCGATGCGCGGGCTGCACCACCGCGAGCCGGGACCGATCCTCGCGTGCCTGCAGGACGAGCACGTGGCGATCGAGGTCATCGCCGACGGCGTGCACCTCGCGGCGCCGGTCGTCGCGGGCCTGTTCGCGGCCGCGGGGGAGCGGGTCGTGCTCATCACCGACGCGCTGAGCGCGGCCGGCCTGGGAGACGGTCCGATCCGGCTCGGACCGCTCGACGTCGTCGTGCGCGACGGCGTGGCGCGCGTCGTCGCCACCGGAGCGATCGCCGGCAGCACGCTCACCCTGAGCCGGGCGCTCGACTTCTGCGTGCGACGCGCCGGGGTGGACCTCGCGGCCGCCCTGGCGGCCGCCACCGCCCATCCCGCCCGCGCGCTGCGCCGCGACGACCTCGGCGTGCTCGCCGCGGGCGCCCGCGCCGACCTCGTCGTGTTCGACACCCCGGCCGAACCCGCCGACCCCGCCGTCTCGGCTGACCCTGTCGTAGCGCCTGAGGCCAACGTCCCGACCGGCCCCGGCGGCGGCCCCGGGCGGGCGCCCGCGGGCGTGACGGTCGCGCGGGTCATGCGAGCCGGGCGCTGGCTCGACGACGCCGAACCGGCCTGAGCTCTAGCGCCCCACCGACTCCACGGCAGCGTCCGCACGCCACCCGGAGCCCTGGGAGTCCTCGGAGCCCTGGGAGTCCTCGGAGCCTTGCGAGCCCTCGGAGCCTTGGGAGCCGTTCGACGCCTCGGGCGTCTCCAGCCAGCGGTCGACGCCGGCGAGCAGACTCCGGCGCACCGACTCCGGGGCGCGGCTGCCCTTGATCGAGCCGCGCGCCAACCCCGCGAGGGCCTCGTCGTCGAATCCGTGGGCGGCGCGGGCCGACTCGTACTGGGCGGCGAGGCGGCTGCCGAACAGCAGCGGGTCGTCGGCGCCGAGCGCGATCCGGACCCCGGCGTCGGCGAGCGTGCGCAGCGGCACCTCGCCCGGCGCGTGATAGACGCCGAGGGCGACGTTGGAGCCCGGGCACACCTCGAGCGTCACACCGCTGGCGACGACGTGCTCGAGCACGGCCGGGTCCTCGACGCTGCGCACGCCGTGGCCGATGCGGTCGGGGTGCAGTTCGTCGAGCACCTGCTCGACGTGCCCGGCTCCGAGCAGCTCGCCCCCGTGCGGCACGCTGGCCAGCCCGGCGTTCGCGGCGATCCGGAAGGCGTGCGCGAAATCGGAGGTGTCGCCGCGCCGCTCGTCGTTGCTCAGCCCGAACCCGACGACCTGCCCGGGCCCGTCGCCGGCGTGGTGCGCGGCCAGGCGCGCGAGGGTGCGCGCGTCGAGCGGATGCCGGGTGCGGCTCGCCGCGACGACGATGCCCACCCCGATACCGTGCCGCTCGCCCGCGGCCCGGGCCTCGTCGAGCACGATCTCCAGGGCCGGGGTCAGGCCCCCGACGAACGGGGCGTAGCTCGTCGGGTCGACCTGCAGCTCAAGCCATCCCGAGCCCTCGGCGGCGTCGTCGGCGGCCGCCTCGTCGACGATTCGGCGCATGTCGGCCTCCCCGCGCACGCACGCTCGGGCCGCGTCGTAGAGGCGCTGGAAGCGAAACCAGCCGCGGACCTCGGCGTCGCCGAGGTCGGGGGGCCAGTTCTCGATGAGCGCCCGAGGCAGCCGCACCCCGTGCGAGGCGGCCATCTCCTCCAGCGTCGCCAGACGCATCGACCCGGTGAAGTGCAGGTGCAGGTGGGC
>JBDIAM010000344.1:0-3777 GCA_039812445.1 Piscicoccus intestinalis
TCCTGGTTGGTCATCTGGAAGCAGCCGTCGCCGTCGATCGCCCACACGACGCGGTCGGGCTCCGCGGCCTGGGCGCCCATCGCGGCGGGCACGGCGTAGCCCATCGTGCCCAGGCCGCCGGAGTTCAGCCAGCTGTTCGGCCGGGAGTACTTGACGAACTGCGCGGCCCACATCTGGTGCTGGCCGACGCCGGCCACGTAGGTGGCCTCCGGCCCGCTGATCTCGCCGATGCGCTCGATGACGTACTGCGGGGCCATGTCGCCGCTCTCCGGCGGGGTGTAGCCGACCGGGTAGGTCTCCTGCCAGCCCTTGACCTCGCGGCGCCACGCCTCGTAGTCGCCGAGCGCGTCGGGCGCGGACATCGCGCGCTGCAACTCGGCGATGACCTCGCCGCAGTCGCCGACCATCGGCACGTCGGCCGTGCGGTTCTTGCTGATCTCCGCGGGGTCGATGTCGGCGTGGATGACCTTGGCCAGCGGCGCGAACGTCGCGAGCTTGCCGGTGACGCGGTCGTCGAAGCGGGTGCCGAGCGCGATGAGCAGGTCGGCCTTCTGCAGGCCCGTGACCGCCGCGACCGACCCGTGCATGCCGGGCATGCCCAGGTGCAGCGGGTGGTCGTCGGGCACCGCGCCGCGGGCCATGAGCGTGGTGACCAGCGGGATCTGGGTGAGCTCGACGAACTCGCGCAGCGCGTCGGTGGCCTTGGCGCGGATGACGCCGCCGCCGATGTACAGCACCGGCCGGCGGGCCTCCTTGATGAGCCGGGCCGCCTCCCGGATCTGCTTGTTGTGCGGCTTGGTCACCGGCCGGTAGCCGGGCAGCTCGAACTTCGGCGGCCACGTGAACGTCGTCTGTCCCTGCAGCGCGTCCTTCGTGATGTCGACGAGCACCGGGCCCGGGCGGCCCGTGCTCGCGACGTGGAACGCCTCGGCGACCGCGCGCGGGATGTCGGCCGGGTCGGTGACGAGGTAGTTGTGCTTGGTGATCGGCATCGTGATGCCGCGGATGTCTGCCTCCTGGAAGGCATCGGTGCCGATCGCGGTGCTGCCGACCTGGCCGGTGATGGCGACGATCGGCACGGAGTCCATCGCGGCGTCGGCCAGCGGGGTCACCAGGTTCGTCGCGCCCGGGCCGGAGGTGGCCATGCAGACGCCGACCTTGCCGGTGGCGGCGGCGTAGCCCTCGGCGGCGTGACCGGCTCCCTGCTCGTGACGGACGAGGACGTGCCGGACCTTGGTCGAGTCCATCAGCGGGTCGTACGCGGGCAGGATCGCCCCGCCCGGCATACCGAAGACGACCTCGGCGCCGACCTCCTCGAGGGCGCGCACGAGACTCTCGGCGCCCGTGAGGTTCTCGACGATCGCGCTCTGGCGCGCCGGCGACGTCGGGGGCGGGGTCGGCCGCGGGATCGGGCTCGACTCGGAGCCGGTTCCCGGGCGGACAAGGTGACCGCCCTGGGGCTGCGCCGGAGCCGGAGCCGCAGCGCCGGGTCGGGACGCCGGCGGCGCCTCGGACCGGGGGGGTCGTGGGTTGCTCGACACGATGACTTCACCGCTTCCTTGAGGCTCGCCCGGAGGCGGACAACCTCGTCGTCTGGTCCTGCCGCATGGTGTCCGAGGTGGTCGGACCTACCTGTCGCGGTCCGAGCCGAAGCTGGTGAAAAGCGGCCCGTCCCACAAAAAAGCCCCTCTACCCGTGGCGGGCGAAGGGGACAGCGCGTCGAGCGACGAAACGGTCGACACGCTCAGGGAAGTACGAGAATTCGGGCCATGAGGCAACCTTCACGCATGCCGTGGGTGAAGTCAAAGGCGTGAGACGGCGGTCTTGCGATCCGGGACGGGACCGGCCGGCTCGGGCGGGACCGCCTCCGCGGAGGCGGTTCCGTTCGAGCCGGGCGGTCCCGTTCAATGGCCCAGGCTTTCGTGCGTTGGTGGGGGTTTTGCGCTTAGGTGCGGCTGGGCTGAGGCGCGCCGGGCTGGGGCGCGGCCGGCGCTGAGGCGCGGCCACGACCGGCGCTGAGGCGCGGTCGGGCTGGGGCGCGGCCGGTGCTGAGGCGCGGGTGGGCTGGGGCGCGGCCGGTGCTGAGGCGCGGGTGGGCTGGGGCGCGGCTCAGTCGCAGACGGCGCCGTTGCTCGCGGAGCCGACGAGGCGGCGGTACTTGGCGAGCACGCCGCGCTCGTAGCGGGGGGCGGGGTGCTGCACGCCGTCGGCTTGCCGCTGCGCCAGCTCGGGCTGGTCGACGAGCAGGTCGAGGGTGCCGTTGCCGACGTCGAGGCGGATGCGGTCGCCGTCGCGCACGAACGCGATCGGGCCCTCGTCGACCGCCTCCGGAGCGACGTGCCCGACGCACAGGCCGGTCGTGCCGCCGGAGAACCGGCCGTCGGTGAGCAGCAACACGTCCTTGCCGAGACCGGCTCCCTTGATGGCGCCGGTGACGGCGAGCATCTCGCGCATGCCGGGGCCGCCCTTGGGGCCCTCGTAGCGGATGACGACGACGTCGCCGGGGGCCAGCGTGCCGTCCTCGACGGCGTCCATCGCGCCGCGCTCACCGTCGAAGACCCGCGCGGTGCCCTCGAACACGTCGGACTCGAAGCCCGCCGACTTCACGACCGCGCCCTCCGGGGCCAGCGAGCCGCTCAGGATCGTCAGGCCGCCGGTCGGGTGGATGGGTTCGTTCATCGCGCGGATGACCGCGCCGTCGGGGTCGGGCGGGGTGACGCCGGCGAGGTTCTCGGAGACGGTGCGGCCGGTGACGGTGAGCGCGTCGCCGTGCAGCAGGCCCGCCTCCAGGAGGGCCTTCATGACGACCGGCACGCCGCCGACGCGGTCGACGTCGGTCATGACGTGCTGGCCGAAGGGCTTGACGTCGGCGAGATGCGGCACCGTGGCGCCGATGCGGCGGAAGTCGTCGATGCTCAGGTCCACCTGCGCCTCGTGGGCGATCGCGAGCAGGTGCAGCACGGCGTTGGTGGAGCCGCCGAAGGCCATGACGACGGCGATGGCGTTCTCGAACGCCGCCTTGGTCATGATGTCGCGGGCGGTGATGCCGGCGCGCAGCATGCCGACGACCGCCTCCCCGGACTTGCGGGCGAAGCCGTCGCGGCGCCGGTCGGTGGCGGGCGGGGCGGCCGAGCCGGGCAGCGACATGCCGATCGCCTCGGCGACCGTGGCCATCGTGTTGGCCGTGTACATGCCGCCGCAGGCGCCCTCGCCGGGGCAGATCGCGCGCTCGATCGCGTCGACGTCGTCGCGGGACATCAGGCCGCGGGCGCAGGCGCCGACCGCCTCGAACGCGTCGATGATCGTCACCTGCTTCTCGCTGCCGTCGCTGAGCTTGGCGATGCCGGGCAGGATCGAGCCGGCGTAGAGGAAAACCGACGCGAGGTCGAGCCGGGCCGCGGCCATGAGCATGCCGGGCAACGACTTGTCGCAGCCGGCGAGCAGCACCGAGCCGTCGAGCCGCTCGGCCATCATCACCGTCTCCACGGAGTCGGCGATGATCTCGCGGCTGACGAGCGAGAAGTGCATGCCCTCGTGGCCCATCGAGATGCCGTCGGAGACGCTGATCGTGCCGAACTCCAGCGGGTAGCCGCCGGCGGCGTGCACGCCGTCCTTGACGGCCTTGGCGAGGCGGTCGAGGGAGAGGTTGCACGGCGTGATCTCGTTCCAGCTGCTGGCGACGCCGATCTGCGGCTTGGCGAAGTCGTCGTCGCCCATGCCGACCGCGCGCAGCATGCCGCGGGCGGCCGCCTTCTCCAGGCCGTCGGTGACGTCGCG
>JBDIAM010000345.1:0-3738 GCA_039812445.1 Piscicoccus intestinalis
TCGGGCTCCGGTTCGGGATCGGGCTCCGGTTCGTCGGGGTTCGGCGGCGGCTTCCGGTTCCCCGGCGGTCTCGGCGGTTTCGGAGCCGGCATGGGCGCCGGCGGCGGCCGTGGGCCGAGCGGACCGGGCGGATCTGGCGGGCCGGGAGGCCCGGGGCGGCCCGGTGGACCCGGCCGCCCGGGTGGACCAGGTGGACCCGGCGGACCCGGTGGACCCGGTGGGCCAGGTGGCCCCGGCAGCGGAGGACCGACGGGTCCGCGCCGCATGCCCCCGCCCGGGCAGTTGCGCACCCGGCGCCCAGGGCCGCTGGCGATCACCGTCACCGCGCTCGTCGTGCTGGCCGGGGTGCTCGCCGCGGCCTCGCAGTTCTGGACCGAGGTGCTCTGGTACGAGAGCGTCGGCTTCGCCCGGGTGCTGTGGACCCGCCTCGGTACCCAGGTCGCACTGTTCGTCATCGGCGGCGGCATCGTCGCGTTGCTCGTCGCCTCGAGCCTGATCGTCGGCTACCGCACCCGCCCGCTGTACGCCCCGAGCACCCCGCAGCAGGAGGCGCTGGACCGCTACCGCGAGCTCATCGAGCCGCTGCGCCGGCTCGCGCTGCTCGGCGCGCCCCTCGTGCTCGGCGCGTTCGCCGGCGCGGCGGCCGCGAGCCAGTGGCGGTTGGTGCTGCTGTGGCTCAACCGGCAGTCGTTCGGCACCAACGACCCGACGTTCAACCTCGACGTGGGCTTCTTCGTCTTCACGATGCCCTGGCTGCTGTTCATCGTCTCGTTCCTGACGATGGCGCTCGTGCTCGCGCTCATGGCGGCCGCGTTGACGCACTACATCTACGGCGGCCTGCAGCTCGGCGGCCGCGGTCCGCACACCTCCCGCGCCGCGCGGGTGCACCTGTCGCTGCTCGGCGCCGCCCTCGTGCTCGTGCGCGGCGGCGGCTACTGGCTGGAGCGCTACCAGCTGAGCGTGCAGGATTCGGCGCGGATCACGGGTCTGACGTACACCGACCAGTTCGCGGTGCTGCCGACGAAGACGATCCTCGCGATCGCCGCCGTGCTGTGCGCGCTGCTGTTCATCGCGACGATCTGGACGTCGTCGTGGCGGCTGCCGATCATCGGCGTCTCGATGCTGCTCGTCATGTCCGTCGTCGTCGGGGGCCTGTACCCGATGGCCGTGCAGAGCCTGCGGGTGCGGCCCAACGAGGCCGCCCTGGAGGCGGAGTTCATCCAGAAGAACATCGACTCCACTCGCGCCGCCTACGGCCTGACGGACCTGACGAAGACGCAGTACCAGGCGCAGACCGACGCCACCCCCGGGCAGCTGCGATCGGACGCGGCGACGATCCCCGGCATCCGCATCCTCGACCCGCTGATCGTCAGCCCGACGTTCACGCAGATGCAGGGTCTGCGGCAGTACTACCGCTTCCCCGACGTGCTCGACGTCGACCGCTACCGGATCCAGGAGAACGGCACCCCGCAGGACACCGTCGTCGCGGTCCGCGAGCTCGACATCGACCAGGTGCCGCAGCGCAACTGGGTCAACGACCACACGGTGTACACGCACGGGTACGGCCTCGTCACCGCCTACGGCAACCGGCGCACCGCCGACGGCGAGCCCGACTTCTTCACCCGCGACATCCCGCCGCAGGGCCCGCTGACCCCGTTCGAGCCGCGGATCTACTTCGGCGAGCGCACGACGAACTACTCGGTGGTCGGCGCTCCCGAGGGGGCACCCCCGCGCGAGATCGACTATCAGAGCGCCGAGGGCGAGCAGCGGTTCACGTACGTCAACGGTGGTGGCGTGCACATGGACAACATCTTCAAGCGGGCCGCGTACGCCATGAAGTACCGCGCGTACCAGCTGCTGCTCTCGGAGCAGGTGGGCGACCACTCGACGATGCTCGACTACCGCCAGCCGCGCGAGCGGGTGGAGCGCGTGGCGCCGTGGCTGACGCTCGACGGCAACGCCTATCCGTCGGTCGTCGACGGCCGGGTCGTGTGGATCCTCGACGGCTACACGACGTCGTCGACGTACCCGTACAGCAAGTTGCAGAGCCTCGACACGGCCACCTCCGACGCCCTCACCGCCCGCACGCAGAGCGTGCAGCAGGTGCGGGCCGGTCAGGTCAACTACATCCGCAACTCGGTCAAGGCCACCGTCGACGCCTACGACGGCTCGGTGCGGCTGTACACGTGGGACGACCAGGACCCGGTGCTCAAGGCGTGGTCGCAGGCGTTCAGCAACACGCTGCTGCCGATGAGCGACATCAGCGGCGATCTCATGAGCCACCTGCGCTACCCCGAGGACCTGTTCAAGGTGCAGCGCGAACTGCTCACCCGCTACCACGTCACCGACGCGGGCGCCTTCTTCGGAGGCGGTGAGTACTGGCGCGTGCCGGTCGACCCGACTCAGGCCGAGCAGGGGACCAACGAGGGCCAGCCGCCGTACTACCTGTCGATCCGCATGCCGGACCAGGACGCGCCGGCGTTCTCGCTGACGACGTCGTTCTCACCGGCCGGTGATGATCGACCGTTCCTCACCGGCTTCCTCGCCGTCGACTCCGACGCGGGTGATCAGGCGGGTCAACGGCGCGCCGACTACGGCAAGATGCGTCTGCTCGACCTCCCGAGCGCGACCAACGTGCCCGGACCGAGCCAGGTGCAGAACCAGATCAACTCGAGCAACAACAACTCCGTCGACTTCCCGATGACGTTGAACAACTTCCTCAACATCTCCCAGACGGGATCTCGGGTGCAGCGCGGCAACCTGTTGACGCTGCCGGTCGGTGGCGGGTTGTTGTACGTCCAGCCGATCTACGTCTCCGGGCGCGACGCCGGCTACCCGCTGCTGCAGGCGGTCGTCGTCAGCTTCGGTAACACGATCGCGTGGGGCCGCACGCTCGATTCGGCGCTCGACCAGCTCTTCGGAGGCAGCTCCGGCGCCACCGCGGGCGACGCGGGCGTGCCGGCGGACGGCGAGCAGGGCCAGCAACCGGGTGAGACACCGGCTCCGAGCGAGACTCCGGCGGAGTTGAACGCCGCGCTCGCCGAGGTCGACCGGCAGTTCAAGGCCGGGCAGGAGGCCATGCGTGAGGGCGACTGGGAGAAGTACGGCACCGCCCAGCAGGCCCTGAGCCGGGCCATCGCCCGCGCGATGGCGCTGCAGCCGCAGGGTGGGTCGATCACGCCCGGCGGCACCGCGAGCCCGACCGCCAGCCCCACGGCGACCGGTACCGCGACCGCGAGCCCGACCGCCTCCCCGACGGCGAGCCCGACCGCCTCACCCACCCCCACGGGCACCGGCGGCTGACGCATCCCCGCCCGCCTGGGCGGGCGGGGAGGAGGGTTCGTGATGACCGCACCCGAGCCGGTCTACGGCGACGACCTGACGCTGGGGGAGGTCCTGGACCTCGGGACGCACACCGTGCAGGACGGCGAGATCGTCGACTTCGCGAGCCGGTGGGATCCGCTGGCGATGCACACCGACGCCGAGATCGCCGCCGGCGGTCCGTTCGGGGGACTCATCGCGAGCGGTATCCACACCGCGGCCATCCTGCAGCGGCTGGCGGTGCGCTCGCACTACTCCCGCTGGGCGATCGTGGCCGGGCGCGAGATCCGTTCGATGCGGATGCTGCGACCCGTGCGCACGGGCGACACGCTCACCGGCAGGCTGGTTCCGGTCTCGCGGAGCGCCGTGGCGCGCGGTCGGGTCGTCGTGCTCTTCGAGGCCCGCCTGGCCAACCAG
>JBDIAM010000346.1:0-3721 GCA_039812445.1 Piscicoccus intestinalis
CGGATCGTCCGACCGGCCCGGGCAGGACCGGAGCGCTTGGCGACCCGGATCAGGCGGGCGGCAGCAGGTAGAGGCGGTCCTGGTCGTCGACGCGAGCTCGGGCGGCGGCACCCGCGTCGGTGACGATCTCCGGAATGGTCACGTCGGCGCCGATCTGCGTGCGCTCCACCTTCGGGCCGGCCTGCACGGACTCGCCGTCGACAGTGCCGTAGGCGCGGTCCTGCGTGATCCACGTCGTGGTCCACGCACCGAGGTCGGTGACGCTGCCCGCCTCCAGGTCGATGAGCGTGCGACCGAGCACGCCCCACGTGCCGGCGGGAGATGGCCACCAGGGCTGCCCGGCGCCGTCGGTGGCCACCGCCTTGCCGCGAAAGCTCACCCGCATCGTGGGGCCCTCGGCGGCGTCGGTGTAGACGACGACGTGCTGGTCGCCGTTGCGGTCTGCCGGGTAGAGGGTGACGACGGAGTCGCCGAGGTAGCCGATCACCGTGGGGTTGCTGTTCGGGGCGTCGTCGTCGGGCGCGGCCCGCTCCCACGCGGTCGGCTTCGTCGCAGCGGCCCCGGCGGTCAGGCGAAACCATCCGGCGCCGGAGCCGGCGGTCACGCGGCCGGTGTTGTCGGCGGCCAGGGCGTACGCTCCGGCGGGCACGGCGACCTGGGCGAGCTTGCCGCCGGAGAGCACCGCCACCGTGCGTTCGTCGATGCCGACCAGCGGCGACTCCCCGAGGTAGGTCGTGCGGGCACCCTGCGGCAGCGCCAGCGTGCGTCGGTCGGAGCCGTCGTCGGCCTGCCACCAGGCGAGCGTGTCGCCGAGCTGGGCGGCGACGACGCCCGTGCCACCGATCGTGGTGAAGGCCAGACCGCCGCGCAGATCGCCCTTGGGTAGTTGCGCCCGCCAGCGCGGGGCGCCGGTGAGGGCGTCGACGACTTCGAGGCGGTGGTCTGCGGTGACGTAGGCGACCGCGTCGTCGACGGCGAGTACCCGGCCGCCGCCTTCTTCCAGGGTCGGGGACACCCATCGGGGGGTCGTGCTCCAGCCGGGGGCGACCGAGCCCGGAAA
The DNA here is from genome assembly GCA_039812445.1 of Piscicoccus intestinalis. Lineage (GTDB taxonomy): Bacteria > Actinomycetota > Actinomycetes > Actinomycetales > Dermatophilaceae > Kineosphaera > Kineosphaera intestinalis_A. The sequence continues at coordinate 1,061 of JBDIAM010000346.1, forward strand.
GGCGGTGGTCTCGGCAGTGCCGCTCGCGCTGCCCGCGCGCAGGGTGTCCGGCTCGAGGATCGCGGTGACGATGGCGGCGATCGCACCCACGATGAGCAGGGCGGCGAGGACGACGGCCACGACGGCCGGGCGCGTTCGTCGCCGGTGAGGCTGAGCCGGATCGGCCGCGGACTCGCCGCGGGTCGGCCCGTCCGGTTCGGGCTCGGCGGTGACGGGGCGCAGATCGCGCGCGGCCTGCACGAGACCGGTCAATCGGTCCGCGGACAGTGGCCGGGGCGGGGTGGCGATGAGTCCGTCGGGGGGCGGACGGCGGCCCCACCGGCGTCGCTGCCGTTTGCCGTCGCGGCGACTGCGTACCGGTCCCGCGGGTGCAGCGCCCGCCGTGGCCGCCGTGGTCCCCGTGGCCGAGGCCGTCGCCTCCTGCTGGTCGGCTCGGTCGTCGAGAAACGTGCGGCTCCAGCCGCGGGGCCCGCGTGGGACGGGATCGCCTGGGGTCGCGCCGAGCGTCGGCCGGGGCGGCCCGGACGGCCCGGATGGCTCAGACGGTTCGGACGGCTCGGACCGGCCGGGGGAGCGCAGGTCCGGGCCGTACGGCGGGGGCGTCGCGGCGGGAGCCGGTCCGACCGAGGGCACGTCGGCTGCCGCACCGATCGGCACGTACAGCCGGGCGTCCCGGTCGACCGCGATGTCATAGTCGCGGAATCCGCTGCCGTTGATGCGTGCTCGAACCCCGGCCGGTCGGCGCCCGGAGGGCTCCAGCGCGGGTAGGTCGTCGACGAGCGTCGCGACCATGCGCACCGCGGCCGCGCGGGCCGACTCCCCGAAACGGCGTCTGACGGGTTGCCCGTCGACGGTCGCCCGCTCCTCACCGGTGGCGTCGAGTGCGAGGTCGATCGCCACGATCGGTGCGTCCGGGAGACTGTACGGGTCGAACGTCATCAGCCCGAGAACAGCGTTCGGTACACGGCGGGACCCGCCCCGGTGAAGTCGTCCGGGGCGGTGAATGCCTCATATGCAAGCTGCTTGCGGACCTGGGCGCGCACCAGCCAATCATGCATGTTCTGGATGTACGGCGCGTTTGTGTGTGACGTCGCTGAGCCCGGGAACAGGCCCCAGCGAGCGAGGGCGATCTGGCGGCCGTTGCGCGCCGCGAAATCGGCCCACCAGTTCAGGCCGTAGCGGCCGTTGATCGTGCGGCCCCAGTCGTTGCCGGTGTCGACGGCGTCGACCCCGACGATCGTGACGACATCGGCGCCCGGCCACGACAACAGCGGATCCTGACCGGGCTGGATGCCGCGCGGCACGCTCCACTGGGTCTGCATGCGCGGTTGGCTGCTGCGCAGCGACTGGACGACCCGGCGGTAGCAGGCGGCGTACTCGGCGGGGTTCTTCGCCGCGAGATCGGCGGTGTCGGGCCGCAGGTCGATGATCGCGTCGGCGAGACCGTTCGCCTCGACGGCCTGGGCGAACTGCCGCCAGTACCCGTGGTAGCGGCCCTTGGCGCACGATGTCAGGCTGCCGCCGCTCTCCGGCAGCACCGGCACCTCGAGCACCTTGCGTCCGGGCACCCGGCTCAACACGCTCAGCGCGGACGTGGGGCGGGCGATGTCGGCCCAGGTGCGCACGGGGAGACGGGCCGCCACCACATCGAAAGGCCGGCCCCGGTCGGTTGCCAATTGCTCTGCGCGGCGGACGGAATCGGCGTTCGGCTCGTCCAGGTGGGTGCCGCTGCGCCAGGTCGGTGCCGAGTGGCGCGAGGACAGGTCCGGGTACGAGCGCTGCGTGGGGGCGCCCGGCCCGGACGGCGTCGGCAGCCGCGGGGTGACCTGCGGGGCGGCTGGGTGATGCGGACCGGCGACCTGCGTCCCGCCGGTGGTCGCGAGCACCGGAGCGACCCCGTGGCCGGCGCGGCCGGCGGCGTCGGCCGTCGAGGGCGCCAGCCAGCGACCCCGAGGCGGGGTGGTGCTCTTCGGTGTGCTGGTGGGGGCGCTCGTCGGGGTGCTGGCGGGGGCGCTCACCTGAGTGCTCGCCGAGGTGCTCGCGGGCCCAGGAGCCGTGGAGGGCACAGTGTTCTGTGGAGTTGGCGTCGGATCCGTCGGGCGAGACTCGATGTGCGCGGGAAGTGACGACGGCAGGCCCGGGACCGGCCACGACCATGAGGGCGAAACCGGCTGCGCAGGGGTGGACGTCGGCGCCGGGGGCGTCGATTCGGCGGGCGGCTCGGCCTCCGATTCGTCCGTCGCGGTCGACTGCGCTTGCTCGGGTGCGCGGGTCTCATCGGCGGCGGGCGCGAGCGTGGACGGTCTCGCGCGGGACGCGGACGACGGTGTCGGCGCGGGAGCGGACTCCTCCCGGCTGGGCGCGCTGGCCCGATCGATGGCGTCCCTGGCCGCGCTGATCTGCGCCTCGATCGCGGTCTCGACCGCCGAGCGGACCGTGCGCGCGGGGGGCTCCGAGCGCTCCGCTGCCGCGGTCGAGCGCGTCGCGCTGCGGTCGAGCTTCTTCGCCTGGCCGGGTGGTAGGTCGGGCTCGTCGCCGGTGTCGTCTTCGGTCTTCGTGACCTGGCGCGCGGGGAGGTCGGGCTCGGGGTCGGTGGTGCGGTCGAGCTTCTTTGCCTGGCCCGGTGGTAGGTCGGGCTCGGGGTCGGTGGTGCGGTCGAGC
>JBDIAM010000347.1:0-3718 GCA_039812445.1 Piscicoccus intestinalis
CGACCACGACCCTCAGACGGCGGCGACCTCGAACTCGCGCAGGGCGTCGACCTGATGCTCGGCGACCTTGACCTCCAGGCGCGTGCCGGAGGCGGTGTGCTCCTCGGCGAGCACCTCGGCCTGGGTGTGCAGCAGGTTGACGAGGTCACCACGGTCGTACGGCACGAGCACCGTCAACGGAATCTGCGGCTTGGGCAGCGCCGCGTCGATCGCGTCCCGCAGTTCCGGCAGGCCGGCGCCGGTGCGCGCGGAGACGACGAAGCAGCGCTTCTCGTGCCGCCGGAGCCGGTCCAGCACCTCGGGATCGGCGGCGTCGGCCTTGTTGACGACGACGATCTCGGGCACGTCGGTGGCGTCGACGTCGGCGAGCACCGCACGCACGGCGGAGATCTGGCCCTCGGGGTCGGGGTGCGAACCGTCGACGACGTGCAGCAGCAGATCGGCGTCGGCCACCTCCTCCAGCGTCGAACGGAACGCCTCGACGAGCTGGTGCGGCAGCGAGCGCACGAACCCGACGGTGTCGGCCAGCGTGTACGGCCGCCCGTCCTGGGTCTCGGTGCGTCGCACCGTCGGGTCGAGGGTGGCGAACAGCGCGTTCTCGACGAGCACACCGGCTCCGGTGAGGCGGTTGAGCAGCGAGGACTTGCCCGCGTTGGTGTACCCGGCGATCGCGACCGACGGCACGTGCCCGGCGCGGCGGCCGGAGCGCTTGGTGTCGCGGGTCGTCTTCATGTGCCGGATCTCGCGGCGCAGCTTGGCGATCTTGGTGTTGATGCGGCGCCGGTCGAGCTCGATCTTCGTCTCACCGGGTCCGCGGGAACCGATGCCCTCACCGCCGGCGACCCGGCCACCGGCCTGCCGGCTCATCGACTCACCCCAACCGCGCAGGCGCGGCAGCAGGTACTGCAGCTGGGCGAGCTCGACCTGCGCCTTGCCCTCCCGGCTCTTGGCGTGCTGGGCGAAGATGTCGAGGATCAGCGCGGTGCGGTCGATGACCTTGACCTTGACGATGTCTTCGAGCGCGCGCCGCTGGCTGGGCGCGAGCTCGGAGTCGCAGATCACGGTGTCGGCGCCCTCATCGGCGACGATGTCGCGCAGCTCCTCGGCCTTGCCCGAGCCGAGGTACGTGGCGGCGTCGGGGCGCAGGCGGCGCTGCAGCACGCCCGCGAGCACGGTGGACCCGGCGGTCTCGGCGAGCGCGGCCAGCTCCCGGAGGCTGTTCTCAGCCTCCTGCACGGTGCCCTCGCTCCAGACGCCGGCGAGCACGACGCGTTCGAGGCGCAGCTGCCGGTACTCGACCTCGGTGACGTCTTCGAGCTCGGTCGACAGCCCCGCGACGCGCCGCATCGCCGCGCGCTCCTCGCGCTCCAGCTGGTCGCCGTCGTAGGCGTTGAAGTCGGGGTCGCGCTCGTGCCAGTCGTCGGAGTCGGACAGCGCGGAGGCCCGGGCGTCGAAGAGCCCTGAGCCGTGATCGGTGGGGTGGGTGTTCGTCATATCACCCCCAGGTTCTCATCCGGGCGGCCCCCCGTCGAACCCTTAACCGACCCCGGGCACCCTGGCCAGGCACCGACACCCGACGAGTCGGGTCAGGTAGCGCGCAGAGTCGCGATCACGCGCCGTCGCTCCGCATTGCGCTCCTGCGCGCCGGAGATCCCCCACATCATGCAGATCACTGTTGAGCAGCGTCCCCACCAGGTAGTCGGTGCCACAGGCGGTACAGAACGTCATCGCGGCCCCCGATGTCCTCCCGGCACGGTGGCCGGCCGTCGCGACAGGGCCACGGGCGTGGCCTGCCGGAGGGGGTTCACGGGTCCACCAAGGACCCTGTGCATCCAATCGGCATCCGCTCAGGATCCTGCAGGCCCTTCGCCGCGTCGGCAGGCGCCAGGCAACGTCCGCAGGACGGCGTGCGAGATCAGGCGTCGAGCCTGCCCGCAGTCACCGCCGAGCAGGCCCCCGGCGGCCAGGCCGTCGCTGAGGGCGAGCAGTTCGGCGGCGGCGTCACCGGCGACGGCCCCAGAGGCGGTCTCCCCGCACTCGCGGCCGTTGTCGACGGCCGCGGCCAGGCGCGCTTCGAGGCGGCGGCGCAGGTCGGCGGCGACGTGGGCCAGCGCGTCGTCGCGCAGGGCCCGGGCCGCGAACTCCGTACGCACCCGGCCCTCCTCGCGGCGGGCGTCGTCCAGCGGGAGGAACTGTTCCAGGGCCGCGGTCATCATCTGACGGATCGTGCCGCCCGCCGACTCCCCCGCCTGCACGATCGCCCCCACCCGCTCGTCGACCCGGGCGCCAAGGCGCTCGTACGCGACGACGACGAGGTCGGCCTTCGCCGGAAAGTAGTGCTGCACGAGCCCGACCGAGACCCCGGCGGCGGCCGCGATGCGCGGCACGGTGACGCGCTCGAGGCCCTGGTCGAGGGCGAGCGACAGGGCGGCGTCGGCGAGGTCGGCGCGGCGGCCGTCGCGGTCGGCGTGGCGAGGCATGCGCACCACAGTAGCCCGGTCACCGTATCGTCGTACGGTAACGTTGCCGTATGTCCATACGGTTTTCTCGATGGCTCGTCGCCACGCTGCTCGCCGGCCTCCTCGGTCTGCTCGCGGCCGGCTTCGCGGCGGCTCCCTGGCGGTCGGGCACCCCCGGCGCTGCGAGTCTCGACGACCTGTGGCGAGACCACCTGCACCGCACCGGCGCTCCCGGCGGCGCGTACGCCGTCGTCACCGCCGAGGGCACGACGCACCGCGGAGCCGCCGGCGTGGACGGCTCCGGCGACCCTTACTCCGCCGAGACCCGCGGGCTGTGGGGGTCGCTCGCCAAGCCCGTCGCTGCCTCCGTCGCCACCGATCTCGCCGCACGCGGCGCCCTCGATCTCGACGCGACTCTCGACCGGTACCTCCAACCCCCGTGCAGCGCAGGCGCTTTCAACGACGTGACGGTCCGCGAGCTGATCCACCACACCGCCGGAGTCGGTTCGCCGCCCGACGCCCTGGACGTCGCCCGACCCGGCCCGGCCCGCGACGCCGCCGCCGACCTGTGCGCGGACGCCACCGGCTCCCCCGGCGGCTACCGGTACAGCAGCGGCGGGTACCTGCTGCTCACCGCCGTGCTCGAAGCCGCCGGCGGCACGACCTACGACCGGCTGGTCGCCGACCTCGGCGCCCGCACCGGCGCGCACACGCTGGTCGCCACCTCCGCGGCAGCGCGCACCATGCCGCCCGGGCATCGCCTGGTGTTCGGCCGACCGACCGCCATGACCACCCCGTACGACGGAGCCGGCGCCGGCTACGGCTACCTCGGCGGCAGCCTGCGCGACCTGGAGGCGGTGGCCCGCGGCTCCCTCGGCGCCGACCCGCCGCTGGGCTCACCGACCCGCGACGCCGGCGTCGCCACGCCGTCGGGTGAACGCTACGGCGCCGGCTGGCGGCTGCGATCCCTCGCCGACGGAACAACATTCGCGTGGCACAGCGGAATGGCCCCCGGGTACTCCGCGACCCTCATGGTGTGGCCGGAGCGCGGCCTCGCTCTCGTGACGATGACCAATCTCTCGGGCCCGTGGCACGCCGAGCCGTTGCTCGCCGGGCCGATGGAACTCGCCGCCCGGCTCGCGCCGACCGACCCGCCGACCGGTGCCGCGAACGGCTCCGGCGCCGGCGCCGGTCAGGGCCCGAGCCGGTCGGTCGACGCCCTCTACCCCGCGCTCGTCGGCACGCTGACCGCGGCCCTC
>JBDIAM010000348.1:0-3709 GCA_039812445.1 Piscicoccus intestinalis
TCGAAGCCGCGCCGGCCGCCGGAGACGTAGATCACCGCGTGGGCCAGGGCACCCTCGTCGAGCACGGTCGGCAGGCGGCGCCGCTGCCCGAACGGGCTGATGCCGCCCACGACGTACCCGGTGGTGCGGGCGGCGACGGCCGGGTCGGCCATCGCGGCCCGCTTGGCCCCGAACGCGGCCCCCGCGGCCTTGAGGTCGACGTGCCTGTCGACCGGCACGATGACGACCCCGAGATCGGAGTCGTGACCGCCTCCCTCGAGGCGGACGAGCAGGGTTTTGAAAACTTCGTCCGGTTCGAGACCGAGAGCCCGCGCGGCCTCCGTGCCGTAGGACTGCTCACGCGGGTCGTGGGTGTACTCGTGCTCGGTGAAAGGCACTGCGGCGGCGGTCAGTTCCACCGTGGCGGGGGTGCCGCCGCCGCCCTTGGGACGGCTCTTTCCTCGGCTCATCACGTCAGGGTGTCAGAGCCGACCGACGGGCCGCCGTGAACCCCCGTCACCGTGTGAACGCCCCTGCGTGACAAGTACATTCGTCCAGGTCAGATGGCCTTTTGCGCGAAAGCCCCCGTTAACTTGCCGTCCCCCGGCGTGTCGCCGCGGACACGCCGGGAATGGGCGAAACTCGCGAGTTACTTACCATCCGCTGACCCGCGGCGATGACCTGGGTGGATGGGGTGTCGCCGCAGGTCAGGGCTTAGTTGACAGCCCGGAACGGCGGGTTACCGTGGAGTGGTCGTCGCCGGCGTCACCAGGTCGGCGGTGGCTCTGGGAGCCCTCCACCCAGACCGCGGTGTTCACCTCGCCCTCACCTTCGAGAGCGAATCACGGTGTGCTGCCACGGATCTGTCGCTGATGACTCCTGGAGCCAGCAAAGCCAGTCGAGCGGCGACCACAACAAGGTCCGTCGCTCAGTAGAAAACAGGCTCGCCAGGCTCGCCTGGTGGCGCTGAGTCTGGCCCCAACGGCGTACGGACCTTGTTCATGTCCGCCCGACCCCGCGGCGGCCGGCCATCGGGCCGGCGACCGGGGCACGGCGGGGTCGGGAACAGGAGGGACCCGGCCCCGCCCCGGGCGCGACCACGACCAGGCTCTGCGGCAGCTGCCGCCGCACCTGCGTCGCGCCGCCGGGGCACGACCCGCGCGGCCGGCGCGACACGCTCGACGCGACACATGCGACGCGACATAGACGACGCGACACACATGAACCGGGCGGCGATGCCGCGCACACCGCGATGGCCTAGCCTGACGGGGTGCTTCGCCGTGTCGGCTGTGCCCTGGTCGCCGGCCTCCTGCTCTGGACCGCCTTCCCGTCGCTGGGATGGTGGCCCGCCGCGCCGCTGGGCGTCGGCCTGCTCGCGCTCGCGACCCGCGGCGCCCGACCCGGCCAGGGGTTCGTGCTCGGCCTCCTCGCCGGCTACACGTACTTCGGACCGCTGCTGTGGTGGTCGGGCACCTACGTCGGTCACTTCCCGTGGTTCGCGCTGACGACCCTGCAGGCGCTGTACGCGGGGCTCATCGGCCTCGCGTGCGCCGCCCTGCAACGCCGACAGCTGCTGTCCCGGGCGCCTGACGAGCGCGGCGAGCCGGCCCTGCGCCCGCTGCTCGTCGCGCTCGTGTGGGTCGCGGGGGAGTGGGCGCGCGGACACACCCCGTTCGGCGGCTTCCCGTGGGGCCGGCTCGCGTTCAGCCAGGCCGACTCCCCGTTCGCCCGGTTCGCGGCGCTCGCGGGCGCCCCCGGGGTGACGTTCGCGGTCGCGCTCGCCGGCGCCGCCCTGGCCGCCGCCGCCCTCGCCCTCGCCTCCACCGCCTCGACCGGCTCGACCGGCTCCGCCGGTTCAGCCCGCACGCGTCGTGCGCCGGTGGGTGGCCCGCTCGCCCGGGCCGCCGGCGCCCTCGCGGTGGCCGGCGCCCTGCTGCTGGCGCCGCTGGCCGTCCCGGTGCCGACGGGGGTGGGCGACGGCACCCCGACCGGCCGGGTCCTGGCGATCCAGGGCAATGTGCCCCAGGCCGGGCTCGACTTCAACGCCCAGCGCCGCGCGGTGCTCGACAACCACGCCGACGTCACCCGGGCCGCGGCCGCGCAGGTCGACCAGAGCGGCGCGCCCCGCCCCGACCTGGTGATCTGGCCCGAGAACGCCTCCGACATCGACCCGCTGCGCAACATCGACGCCGACCGGGTGATCCGCGGCGCGGTCGCCGCGATCGGGGCGCCGACGATCGTCGGGGCGGTGCTGTCCGAGCCGGACCCCAACGTCTCGAACACGAGCCTGGTGTACGCCCCGGACGGGCAGATCATCGACCGCTACACCAAGCAGCGGCCCGTGCCGTTCGCCGAGTACATCCCGTTCCGGCCGTTCTTCCGGCTGTTCTCCGACAAGGTCGACCTCGTCGTGCGCGACTTCGCCGCCGGCCACGAGGTCGGCGTCGTCCGGGTGCCGACCGCCTCCGGCGGGCAGCTCGCCGCGGGCCTGAGCATCTGCTTCGAGGTCGCCATCGACGACGTCGTGCGCGCCAGCGTGCTCGACGGCGCGAACCTGCTGTCGGTGCAGACGAACAACGCGACGTTCGGCTACACCGACGAGTCCGTGCAGCAGCTGGCGATCTCGCGGATCCGCGCCATCGAGCACGGCCGCTCCGTCGTGCACATCTCCAACGTCGGCGTCTCCGCGCTCATCACCCCCGACGGAACCCCGCACCAGGAGACGGCGTTGTTCACGTCGGCGATCCTCTCCGGCGAGTTGCCGCTGCGCACGGCCACCACGGTCGCCACCCGGGTGGGCCCGGTGCCGGAGTGGATCGCCGGCCTGCTCGTCGTGGCCCTGCTCGCGATCCGGCTGCTGCGCGCACTGACCCGAGCGCGGACCGGCCCCCGGCAGCCCGCCGCCCCGACACCGGCCGACAGCTCGACCGACACCTCGACCGACACGAACGCGACACCCGCGCGAGAAGGAGCCCGATGACCGGCGAGACCCAGACCTCCCCGGACGCGGCGCCTCGCCGGGAGCTGTCCGCCCCGATCGTGCTCGTGCCGACGTACAACGAACGCGACAACCTGCCCGCCCTCGTGCGGCGGGTGCGCGCCGTCGAACCGGCCATCGACATCTGCGTGCTCGACGACGCCTCGCCCGACGGCACCGGCGACGTCGCCGACGAGCTGGCCGCCGCCGACCCGCGCGTGCACGTGCTGCACCGGCCCGGCAAGGAGGGCCTCGGCGCCGCCTACCTGCACGGCTTCGCGTGGGCGCTGGAGCGCGGCCACGACGCCGTCATCGAGATGGACGCCGACGGCTCGCACCGGCCCGAGGACCTGCCGCGGCTGCTGGCGGCCGCGCGCGACGCCGACGTCGTCATCGGCTCGCGCTGGGTGCGCGGCGGCAGCGTCGTCAACTGGCCGCGGCGCCGCAAGGCGCTCTCCCTGGGCGCCAACGCGTACGCGCAGCTGTGGCTGGGCATGCCGGTGCGCGACGCCACGGCCGGCTACCGCCTCTACCGCGCGCAGGCGCTGGAGGCGATGGGGATGCGCGACGTGGCCTCGCAGGGGTACTGCTTCCAGGTCGACCTCACGTGGCGGGCCGTGCGGGCCGGGCTGCGCGTCGTCGAGGTGCCGATCACGTTCGTCGAGCGAGAGCACGGCACCTCGAAGATGAGCGGCGACATCGTGCGCGAGTCGATGGCCCGGATCGCCTGGTGGGGCCTGGAGTACCGCGGCG
>JBDIAM010000349.1:0-3693 GCA_039812445.1 Piscicoccus intestinalis
GACTGCGGGCGGGGCGGCGACTGCGGCGCGGCGGCACTGCGGCGGCGGGGCGGCGGCGGGGCGGCTTGGCGGTCAGGCCGGCTCGGCCGCGGTGAGCGAGCCCAGGTGCGGGGAGCCGAGGGCGACGTGCTCGACGTGACCGTCCGGGGCCCCGGCGAGCAGCAGTTCGACGGCCCGGGCGCCCATCTGCAGGTAGGGCAGGCGCAGGCTGCTCAGCGGCGGGTCGGTCCAGTCGGCGAGTTCGGAGCCGTCGAAAGAGACGATCGAGACGTCGTGCGGCACGCGCAGGCCGTGGCGGCGCAGCGCGTCGTAGGCGCCGATCGCGGCGCGGTCGTTGAGCGCGCAGATCGCGCCGGGCGCCGGGTGACGCGTCAGGTACTCGTCGAGCGCGCTGCGGGCCTCCGCCGGCCACCACGGGCAGGCCACGTGCGCAAGCGGAACGCCGTGGGCCCGCAGGTCGGCCCGCAGCCCCCGCTCGCGCAGCGCGCCCGCGATCCCGGGCAGCGGGTCGTCCGCGCTCGATTCGCGCACCACCCGCCCGAGCAGCAGTACCCGGCGCCGGGCGGGTTCGCGCGCGCCGAGGGAGGCGCGCAGCAGCTCGCCCGCGAGGGCCCCGGCGCGTTCGTCGTCGGGCGCGATCGCCGGGGGCGTCGGCCACGTGCCGTCCGGGCCGGCCACCGGCACCCCGTTGAGCACGACGACCTGCTGGTCGCGCAGCACCTCCGGCACCCGCACCTCGCGGTTGCTGTTGACCGCGTAGACGAACCCGTCGACGCCGTGGTCGACGAGCCGATGGATGAGCCGCTCGACGGGCCCGGCGAGCCCGTCGGCCTGGGCCACGAACAGCAGCTGCCCCGCCCGCCCGGCGCCCTCGGAGGCGCCGCGCACGAGGTCGGCGGCGAACCGGTCGGTGGACAGGTCGGCCGAGACGAGCGCCAGCGTCTGCGTGTCACCCTGCAGCAGGGCCGTGGCCAGGCGGTTCGGCCGGTAGCCGAGGGCGTCGGCGGCCGCCCGCACCCGGGCCGCGGTCTCCGGCGAGAAGCGCGCGCCGGGCCGGTCGTTGAGGATGACGGAGGCGGTACCCCGGGACACCCCGGCCGCGTCCGCGACCTGCTGCAACGTCACCCGCCCCGCCACTGCCGCCCCCTGTTCTCCTCGATGGCGCCGGTGTTCTCGGGGCCACGTTGTCGTGTGCGGAGTCATAGCATGCTGCGCCGGTCGGCGCCAGCGCGAGTTGGTTTCCCGTCGGGGCCGGTCAGGGCGTTGACACCGACAGCGACCCTGCGATAAACCGTGCGGAACGCGTTTGGCAGCCAGCGCACGCCCCTCCCGCGCAAAGGAGCGCCTCGATTCATGACCACTCCCGGTGTGGAGCCCACTGACCCCGCCGAGCCGGTCGCGCCGGTCGACCCCGTCGACCCCGCCGATCGCGGCACGCCCGGCACGCCTGCCGAACCCGTCACGGTGCACCTGCGCGCCGCGGGCGTCAGCCTGCTGCTGGACCTCTCGCAGGGGCGCCTGCCGGCGGTGCTGCACTGGGGTGCCGACCTCGGTGACCTGAGCGCCGCCGACGCCGCCGCCATCGCCGACGCCACCGTGACGCCGGTGCCGCCGAACGCCGTCGACGTGCCGGTGCGCATCGCGATGCTGCCCGAACTGCACGCCGGTTGGCTCGGCCGCCCCGGCGTCAGCGGGCATCGCGAGGGTGCCGCCTGGTCGCCGCGGTTCGTCGTGGAGTCGGCCCGGCTGGGGGAGCGGGAGATCGCCGGGCACACCGACTCCGGGCCGGGGACGCTGCTGGTGCGCGCCCGCGACGAGGGCCTGGCTCTCACCGTCGAGCTGGAGACGCAGCTGCTGCCCGACGGGTTGGTGCGCACCCGCGCGACGCTCACCAACGAGGGCGAGCCGTACACGCTCGACGACCTCGTCATCGCCCTGCCCGTGCCGTCGACCGCCCGGGAGGTGCTCGACTTCGCCGGTCGCTGGGGCAAGGAGAAGGTCCCGCAGCGCAGCGAGCTGACCGTCGGAAACCACGTGCGGGAGAACCGCCGTGGCCGCACCGGCGCCGACGCCGCGGGCATCGTGCACCTCGGCGAGCGCGGCTTCGGGTTCGAACGCGGCCGGGTGTGGGGCGTGCATGTCGCGTTCAGCGGCAACCACACCCACTACGCCGAGCGGCTCAGCTCCGGCGCCCAGGTGCTCGGTGGCGGCGAGCTGCTCCTCCCGGGCGAGGTGCGCCTGAACACCGGAGACAGTTACGAGGGCCCGTGGGTGTACGGCTCGTTCGGCGACGGTCTCGACGCGGTCGCCGCCCGCTTCCACCGCTACCTGCGCTCCCGCCAGGCGCACGTCAATGCCGACCGCCCGGTCACCCTCAACGTCTGGGAGGCGGTGTACTTCGACCACTCGCTGCCGCGCCTGCACGAGCTCGCCGACCGCGCCGCCGATCTCGGCGTCGAACGGTACGTGCTCGACGACGGTTGGTTCGGCGCCCGCCGCGACGACCACGCGGGCCTGGGCGACTGGGTCGTCAGCCCGGACGCGTGGCCCGACGGGCTGCACCCCCTCATCGACCACGTCACGGGCCTCGGCATGCAGTTCGGCCTGTGGGTCGAGCCGGAGATGGTCAATCCCGACTCCGACATCGCCCGCGCGCACCCCGAGTGGGTGCTGTCGGCGAGGCCGGGGGAGGGCGCCGCGGGCTGGCCCGTCGAGTCGCGCTTTCAGCAGGTGCTCGATATCGCGATCCCGGAGTGCTACGCCTACATCCGCGACGCCCTCGACGCGCTGCTGGCCGAATACGACATCAGCTACTTCAAGTGGGATCACAACCGCGACCTCATCGAGTCGGGTGACCTCACCGACTCCGGGCGGCCGGTCGTCGGCGCGCAGACCCGCGCGTTCTACCGGCTCGTCGCCGAGCTCAAGGAGCGCCACCCCGGGCTGGAGATCGAGTCGTGCTCCTCCGGCGGCTCGCGCGTGGACCTCGGCGTCATGGAGGTGTGCGACCGCGTGTGGGTCAGCGACTGCATCGACCCGCACGAGCGCCAGCAGATGAACCGCTGGACGATGCAGCTGCTGCCGCCGGAGCTGCTCGGCAGCCACATCGCCTCCGGGCGCTCGCACACGACCGGGCGCTTTCACGACCTGTCGTTCCGCGCCGGCACCGCCCTGCTCGGGCACCTGGGCATCGAGTGGGACCTCACGAAGGCCTCGGAGGCCGAGCTCGTCGAGTTGCGCGCGTGGCTCGACTACTACAAGGCCAACCGCGAGTTCCTGCTCACCGGCGACCTCGTGCGCGTCGACGTCGCCGACCCCGACACGCTCACCGTCTACGGCGTCGTCGCCCCGGACAAGGCGCGCGCGACGTACTTCTACGCCGTGATGCAGCGTGCCGACTCCAGCCCGCGGCCGCGGTTCCGACTCCCCGGCCTGGAGCCCGAGCGGCGCTACCGGGTCGAGCCGCACGTCGTCGGGGAGCACCCCAGCGGGCTCGTGCCCGCGCACTGGTGGCACGGGCCCGAAGAACTCGAGGAGCCCGAGGCGCTCGACCCGGCGCACCCCTACCCCGAGGCCACCCTGGGCGGCCGACGCCTCTCCGGCGCCGTCTTCTCCGGGCGCGTGCTCGCCGAATCGGGCCTGCAGGCCCCCCTGCTCAACCCCGACCAGATCGTGATGTTCGAGGTCACCGCG
>JBDIAM010000350.1:0-3683 GCA_039812445.1 Piscicoccus intestinalis
CGTCAGCGGTGGTCCAGGCCGATGTCGAGGACCGGGGCGCTGTGGGTGATCCAGCCGGCGGAGATGAGGTCGACGCCGGCGCGGGCGATGGGCCCGGCGGTCTGGGCCGTGATCCGGCCCGAGGCCTCGGTGATCGCCCGCCCGTCGACCAGCGCCACCGCCTCCGCGAGCTGCTCGGGCGTCATGTTGTCGAGCAGCACGGCGTCGACAAGCAGTCCGCGCGCATCGCGCAGCGACAGCACCGTCTCCAGCTGGTCGAGGGTGTCGACCTCGACCTCGACCTTGACGAGGTGACCGACCCGCTCGCGGATGCCGCGCAGCGCCGGCTCGACGCCGCCGGCGAACGCGAGGTGGTTGTCCTTGACGAGCACCGCGTCGTCCAGTCCGAACCGGTGATTGCTGCCGCCGCCCGCGCGGACCGCCTCCTTCTCCAGGGCACGCAGGCCGGGAGTCGTCTTGCGGGTGCAGCAGATTCGGGCGCGGGTGCCCTCGACGGCCAGCGCCAGGCCGGCGGTCGCGGTCGCGACCCCGGACAGGTGCCCGAGCAGGTTGAGGGCGACCCGTTCGCCGGTGAGCAGGGTGCGCGCCGGGCCGGCGACGAGGGCGATCTCGTCGCCGGGACGCACCGGGCTGCCGTCGGGCAGGAGCACCCGAGCCTCGACGGTGCTCGCGTCGTCGTCGAGCAGTCTCCAGGCGAGCAGCGCGGCGTCGAGGCCGGCGACGACCCCGGGGTCGCGGGCGACGAGGGCGACCTCGCCCCGGGCGTCGGCGGGCACCGTGGCCTGGGTCGTCAGGTCTCCCGCGCGGCCCAGATCCTCCAGGAGTGCCGCGCGCACGATCGACTCGATCATGATCCGCGGCAGACTCATGACGCGCTCCCGGCGACGGCCGATGCCCACAGGTCGTCGAGCGCCACGAGCGTGTGCGCGGCCGGCCCGGCCTGCGGGTGGTCGGTGCGCAGGTGCGCCCCGCGGCTCTCGGTGCGCCGCAGGGCCGCGACCGCGAGCAGGTAGGCCACCAGTCGGGCGTCGTCGTGTTCGGCCCCCGGTCGCAGCGCCACCGCCGCGCGCCGCAGCGTCGGTCCGTCGCGCAGCACCCCGGCCGCCTCCTCGAGCAGGAGCCGGTCCGCCCGGGTGGGCCGCCCGACGCCTCGCCCGGGAGCCTCGTCGGTCGGTGCGCGCAGCGCCGTCGCAGAACCGGTCGGAGGGCTGGCCGACGAGCCGGCAGGCGTCTCGGCCGGCGTCCGTGCCAGCGTCTCTGCCAGCGTGTTTGCCAATGCGGCGGCGAGCGGCGGGGCCGCGGCGACCGCCTCCAGGAGGCTGTTGCTCGCGAGGCGGTTGGCGCCGTGCAGGCCGGTGCTCGCCACCTCTCCGATCGCCCACAATCCTGTGATGTCGGTGCGGCCGTCGGCGTCGACGACGAGTCCGCCCATGTGATAGTGCGCCGCGGGGCGCACCGGGATCGGCTCGCGCACCGGGTCGAGTCCGGCGGCGCGGCAGGCGGCGGTGAT
Source organism: Piscicoccus intestinalis (assembly GCA_039812445.1). Taxonomy (GTDB): domain Bacteria; phylum Actinomycetota; class Actinomycetes; order Actinomycetales; family Dermatophilaceae; genus Kineosphaera; species Kineosphaera intestinalis_A. The sequence goes on from JBDIAM010000350.1 coordinate 1,511, forward strand.
GGCCGGAAAGCGCACCGGCATCTGCGCCCCGAGCGCCGCCGGCGTGTCGAGGAAGACACGGTGTCCGGCGCGCAACGCGGCCCAGACCCCGCGGGCGACGACGTCGCGCCCGGCCAGCGGGTCGGGCAGCGCGGGGCTGCCGTCGGCGAGGACGAGCTGCGCCCCCTCGCCGCGGACCGCCTCGCTGACCAGCGGCATCGGCTCGGACCCGACGGCCAGGGCCGTCGGGTGGAACTGCACGAGTTCCAGGTCGCGCACCCGGGCGCCCGCGCGCAGGCCCAGCGCGAGGCCGGCGCCCCAGGAGTCCAGCGGGTTCGTCGTGTGCGCGAACAGGCCGCCGATGCCGCCGGTGGCCAGCACGACGGCGCGGGCCGCGATCGTCACCGGCCCGGCCGCGTCCACTCCCTGAATGCCCACAACAGTGTGGAACTGCGTGAGGAGGCGGCGCACCCGGGTGCCGGGCCGGATCGTCACCAGCGGGTGGGCCGCCGCCGCGGCGGCCGCGGCCGCGGTGACGACCGCGCCCGTACCGTCTCCGGCCGCGTGCACGATGCGGGGGCGGCCGTGGGCACCCTCGAGGCCGAGCCTCAGGAGCCCGTGCTCGTCGGTGTCGAAGCGTGCACCCCAGGCGCGCAGGCGCTCGATGACGGCGGGGCCCGCGGCGGTGATCGTCGCGGCGACGAGGGGGTCGACGAGCCCGGCGCCGGCGCGCACGGTGTCGGCAGCGTGCAGGCTCGGGTCGTCCCCGGGCCCGACCGCGGCGGCGATCCCGCCCTGGGCGAGTTCGCTGCTCGTGTGCTGGCCGGGGGTCCACGGGCACAGCACGGTCACGGGCACGCCGCGGTCGGCGAGCTCGAGGGCGGTGGCGAGGCCGGCCAGCCCGGCTCCGACGACGAGGGCGCCGGCGCACGTCTCGTGGCGGCTCATGAGATCGCCAGCATCGCGTCGACGCTCGCGCGGGCCCGATCGGCGACGGCCGGTTCGATGCGCACCTCGTGGGTCATCGTCTCCAGGCTGCGCCGGATCTTCGCCAGCGTGCTGCGCTTCATGTGCGGGCACATCGCGCACGGGCGGATCATCTCCACCTGCGGGTGCAGCGCGGCGAGGTTGTCGCTCATCGAGCACTCGGTGATGAGCGCGAGCCGGCGCGGCGCGCGCTGCTCGACGTAGGCCTGCATCTGGGCCGTGGAGCCGGCGAGGTCGGCCTCGGCGACGACCTCCGGCGGGCACTCGGGGTGGGCGAGCACGACGACACCCGGGTTGGCGTCGCGGATGCCCCGGATGTCCGCAGGCGTGAACCGCTCGTGCACCTCGCAGTGGCCGGGCCACGTGATGACCTCGACACCGGTCTGCGCGGCGATGTTCTGGGCGAGGTACTCGTCGGGGATCATGATGACCCGCTCGACGCCGAGGCTCTCGATGACCTTGACCGCGTTGCCCGAGGTGCAGCACACATCACTCTCGGCCTTTACTGCGGCGCTCGTGTTGACGTAGGTGACGACCGGCACGCCGGGGTGGGCGGCCTTGAGCGCGCGCACGTCGGCGGCGGTGATGCTCTCGGCGAGGCTGCAGCCCGCCTCCGGGTCGGGGATGAGCACGGTCTTGCCCGGGTTGAGCAGCTTGGCGGTCTCGGCCATGAAGTGCACGCCGGCGAGCACGATGACGTCGGCGTCGACGGCCTGGGCCTCCCGGGCGAGCGCGAGGCTGTCGCCGACGACATCGGCGACCCCGTGGAAGATCTCCGGCGTCTGGTAGTTGTGCGCGAGGATCACCGCGTTGCGCTCGCGCTTGAGCCGCGCGATCGCCTCGGCGTCGTCGGCGAAGGAGGCGTCCCACTCGACCCGCGGCACCGCGTGGCGGACCCGGTCGTAGAGGGCGTCGGGGCGGATGGCGATATCGGTCACGGTGACTCCTGGAGTCGGTTCCAGCCGGTCGATCACCGCAAGCCCTTATGCTCACGGTGAGCAAAGCGTAATGCTGAGCGTGAGCATAAGGGTCCTGTGCGACGTTGTCCACCCCTGCCGGCGACCCCTCCCAACGTCCGTGAAAACTGCGTGTCGTGGTGAGAACTGCAGTCCGGACCGCAGTTCTCACCGCGACACGCAGTTTCGAGGGAAGTGCGCGGGGCGGGTGCGTGGGAAGTGCGCGGGGGTGTGCGGGGCGCTCGGGGGCG
>JBDIAM010000351.1:0-3656 GCA_039812445.1 Piscicoccus intestinalis
TACAACGCGCACCGCATCCACTACGACCGCGACTACGCCCGCGACGTCGAGGGCTACCCGGGGCTCGTCACCCACGGTCCGCTGCAGGCGCTGCTCATGGCGGAGGCGGCCCGCGCCGCCGGGCTGGTCCGCCCCGTGGGCGCCGACGACTCGCCACCGGTGCGCTTCGACTACCGGCTCGTCTCACCGCTGTTCGACCACCAGGGCCTCGTCGCGGGGGCCCGCGCCGAGGCCGGGTCTGAGGCCGGCACTGAGGCCGGCACTGAAGCTGACGCTGCGGCAGGCACTGAGGCCGGCACTAAGGCTGGCACTGAAGCCGGCGCCGACGGGCTGGGGGAGAGGACAGCGCCTGCGCCCGGCTCCGTGCGCACGTGGGCGCGGGACCGCTCGGGACGACACACGGCGACCGGCGTCATCGCCCCGGACACCGGCTCCCCCGTATAAGCCCGTCCAAGCCCGGGTGAGCCCGTGGGGGTGGCGGCCGCGATGACTTGCCGAATCCCGCCCGGCTGCCGTAGGACTCGTCCATGGCTGGCATCGACAAGGCGACGTTCTTCGTCCGTGGCTCCGTGCAGGGCGTCGGGTTCCGCTGGTGGGCCCGGGCGAAGGCCAAGGAGCTCGGGCTCGTCGGGTACGCGCGCAACCTCGACGACGGACGCGTCGAGGTGTGCGCTCAGGGCCCGGTGGCCGACGTCGAGACGATGGAGCGGCTGCTGTCGGAGCAGCCGTCGACCGCGGGCCGCCCCGGCCGGGTGCGCGGCGTCACCGCCCAGTGGGGCGGGATACGAAGCGACCTCGACGGCTTCACCGAGCAGTAGCCGAAGCCACCGCGGGAGCCGTCGAGGTCGCGCTCGAACGAGCTGTCGTAGCGAACCCGATCAGCTGGTCGGGCTCGCGGTCGGGGCGGAGCCGCCGCCGGACAGGCCCGGCATGGTCGTCACCGACGCGCTCGGCGGCGCGGTGATGTCGGCCGGCTCGCCGTACTTGTCGAGCACGACCGTGACGTCGGTGCCCTCGACGCTCATCTTCATCTGGCGCATGAGCTTCTCGCCGTCGACCCACACGTCGTAGGGAACGGTCTGCGGGCCGGTCGGGTTGGCGCTCGGCGTGATGCCCGCGGCCTCGTTGGCGGCCGACAGGTCCATGGTGAGCCGGTAGTGCTTGAGCTGCGTGCCGTTGACGTCCTCCTCGCCGACGTACGTCACGTTCTGCACCGAATCCTTGGAGGCCTGCAGGCTCTCGGCCGGGTTGAGCAGCCGCTCGAAGTCCTGCCCACCCGACTGCGCGAGCGTCTCGATCGGCACCTGCACGTACTTGCCGCCCGCCTGGCCCGGCAGCTGCATGTACATGGTCTTGCCGATGAGCAGCATGTTGATGCCCTGGCCGGAGGCGCCCGGCATCTCCATCGTCATGCGGACCTTGAGGTTCTCCTGGTCGGACATGTCGCCGACGCCGTTGACCTTCATCTGCTGACCCTGCATGGCCATCGTCATCTGCATGGCGTACGTGCCCTTGGCGAGCATGGCCTGGTGGGTCTCGTCGAGGAACGCGTCCTTGTCCACCTCGCTGCCCGGCTGCGCGGCGAACGGGCCGCTCTCGGCGGCGGCGGCGGTGGTCTGCGCACCGTTCGGGGCGGCGGCGTCGTCACCGGAGCTGCAGGCACCCAGCGCCAGCGGCAGACAGAGCGCCGCGACGACGGCGGCCTTGCGGATGCGAACCTTCATACGGATCGAACTCCCTGGAACAGTCGTGAGCGGCGCTCGATCGCAACCGCACTGTCGCGAACAGCCTACGGGCTCGCCCGCGTGGGGCGTACGGGCGCGGGTGCCCACTGTGTACAACGACCCGCCCGGCGGTCTGGGCGCCCGGGCGGCCTGCGGCACCCGGAGGCAGGAGCGCGGCTCGCCGCACCGGGCGCGGCTGCCGGGTTCGCGGGGCCGGCGTGACTATCGTCGGGAGCGCATCGCCCGCCGAGCGCGAGAGGTTGCCTCACCGGTGTACGTCAAGAGCCTGACCCTGCGCGGTTTCAAGTCCTTCGCGTCGGCGACCCATCTGCGCCTCGAACCGGGCATCACGTGCATCGTCGGGCCCAACGGCTCCGGCAAGTCCAATGTCGTCGATGCCCTCGCCTGGGTCATGGGCGAGCAGGGCGCCAAGTCGTTGCGCGGCGGCAAGATGGAGGACGTCATCTTCGCCGGCACCTCCGGGCGCCCGCCGCTGGGGCGCGCCGAGGTGACGATGACGATCGACAACACCGACGGCGCGCTGCCGATCGACTACACCGAGGTGACGATCAGCCGCACGATGTTCCGCACCGGCGGCTCCGACTACGCGATCAACGGCACCGCGTGCCGCCTGCTCGACATCCAGGAACTGCTCTCCGACTCCGGCATCGGCCGCGAGATGCACGTCATCGTCGGCCAGGGCCAGCTCGACGCGGTGCTGCGCGCCACCCCCGAGGAGCGCCGCGGCTTCATCGAGGAAGCCGCCGGCGTGCTCAAGCACCGCAAGCGCAAGGAGCGGGCGCTGCGCAAGCTCGAGGCGATGGAGGCCAACCTCAACCGGGTCGCCGACCTGACGACCGAGATCCGGCGCCAGCTGGGGCCGCTCGGACGCCAGGCGGAGACGGCACGCAAGGCCGCGGTCATCCAGGCCGACGTGCGGGACGCCCGGTTGCGTCTGCTCGCCGACGATCTCGTGCAGCTGACCAGCACGCTGGAGGCCGAGGTCGCCGACGATACCGCGCTGCTGGCCCGCCGCGCCGAGGTGGAGGCCGAGTTGGCCACCACCCGAACCGAACTCGCCCGGCTCGAGGAGTCGACGGGGCTGGCCAGCGCCCGCCTCGCCCAGGCGCAGGACCTCGCCCACGCGCTCGCCTCGACTCGCGACCGGCTCCGTGCCACAGGCCAACTCGCGGGCGAACGCGTGCGGCTGCTGCGCTCGCAGCCGGAGTCGGACGCCGCGCTGGGTCGCGATCCCGCCGAGCTGTTCGCCCAGGCGCAGACCGCCCGCACCCAGGAGGCCGAGCTGAGCGGGCGCGTCGAGCGCGGCCGGGAGGCCCTGGCGGTCGCGAGCCGGGAACGCGCGGAGGCGGAATCGGCCGCGACCGCCGAGAGCCGACGGGTCGCGGCCGCCGCCCAGGCCGCCGCCGACCGCCGCGAGGGGCTCGCAAAGCTCGCCGGGCAGGTGGCCGCCAAGCGCAGCCGGATCGAGGCGGGGGAGTCCGAGATCGGCCGCCTCAGCGAGAACCTGGAGCGCGCGAGCGCCCGCGGCGACGACGCGCAACGCCGGTTCGCCACCCTCGAGGGCAGCGTCGCGCAGGACGAGGAGGGCGAGGTCGGGCTCGACGCCGAGTACGAGGAGGCCGCCGCCGCCGTCGACGAATTCACCGCCCGCCGCGACGAGCTCACGACCACCGAGCGCGACGCCCTCGCCCGGCGCGACCAGGCCCGCTCCCGCCGCGAGGCCCTCGAGCTGAGCCTGCGCCGCAAGGACGGCGCCCAGGCTCTGCTCGCCGCCGGTGCCGACTCGGCCGCCGCCGACACCGGCTCCCGGTTGGGGGTGCTCGGCGCGCTGCCGGAGCTGCTCGACGTCGAGCCCGGCCACGAGGCGGCGCTCGCCGCGGCCCTCGACTGGGCCGCCGGCGCGCTCGTCGT
>JBDIAM010000352.1:0-3649 GCA_039812445.1 Piscicoccus intestinalis
GCAGAGTAAGCCGTTCTGCGACGGCAGCCACAACGACGGCTTCGACGGCACCGAGGCCGCGCCGACCTCGACGTACGGCGAGCGCGCCAAGGTCATGCAGGGGGCGGGCGTGCAGGTGCGCGACGACCGCGGCATCTGCGAACACGCCGGCTTCTGCACTCGAGCGCACACAAACGTGTGGAAGATGGTGCGCTCGGACGATCCCGAGCAACTCGCCCAGATGGCCGACATGATCGACTACTGCCCCTCCGGCGCGCTGACGCGGCGCGCCCAGTCCGAGGCGCCCGACGACGAACCCCAGCTCGCGCCAAGGGTGCTCGTCATCGATGACGGACCGCTGCACGTCGCCGGCGGCATCGAGGTCGTGCGCGCCGACGGCGAGCCCATCGAAACCCGAAACCGCATGACGCTGTGCCGCTGCGGCGCGTCCGCGATCAAGCCCTTGTGCGACGGCAGCCACGAGAACGTGGAGTTCACCGACTCCTGAGGCGTTCGACGGCCTCAAGACGCCGCCCTTTTTGCACAGAACTCTGGGCGGTGTCCACTCGTGAGTGGACACCGCGCGGACGCTGCACAACGCCGCAGGTCAGCGCGCTGTCTCCGGGCGGGGGCGAGGTGATTGTCCACTCGGCGGGCGTCGAGTGGACACTGCAGTGGGCACTCGCGTGCGAGCGAGGCGAGCCGGCCAAGCGCCCGCGGCACACCGACCGGATCGCCGCCGACGCGGATTCCTTTGCTCGGTAACGCTGCTCGGTGACAAGGTGGGCCGCTAGCGTGGGCCCAGCGACCCGCCTCACGCCAGGAGAGCCCCGATGAAGGTGCGCCCGTTCGCCGCTGCCGCGTTGTCCACGAGCCTGCTCTGCGCGGGCCTCGCGGCGGGGGTGCCCGCCACAGCGTCGGAGGCGTCGGGAGCCTCAGAAGCCTCGAAGCGGCCGACGACATTCCGCCTCGACGCCGAGACTCTCGACGGAGGCCAGCAGATCGTGTCGGTGACCCTGGATCTGCCCAGCGGCACCCGCGTCGACGCGGACAGCCTGGCGCGCGACACGTTCGCGGTGCGGGCCAAGGGGGTCAACCCCTACCGCGGCGCGGAAACCGGGAGCTTTGTCGGGGCCTACGACGCGGCCCGCACCGTCACCGGGGTGCGCCTGAACCGTGCCGGCGACGTCGTCATCGACCTGGCCCACGGCCCGGAGGCCAAGGCGGCCGCGACGTTCGGCTACGCCACCGACGTGCAGCGCAACGTGCTGCTGGAGCTGACGTATTCGATCACGCAGACCAAGCCGATGCGCACTCGCAACGGCTCGCCGCTGACGTTGACGAGCTTCGCCCAGGGGTCGATGCGCGATCGGGAGGCCGACGCGTTCACCTCGGGGCGCTCGGGCAGCGGGCTGGCCTATCGGGCCTTCGCGCCGACCCGGGGCTCCGGCGACCGGCCGCTGGTCGTGTGGCTGCACGGCGGCGGCGAGGGCGGCTGGTCGCAGTCCTACGACAACGACCTGCCGCTGGTCGCCAACCGCGGGGCACTGGGGTTCGCGACGCCGCAGGCGCAGCGGTTCTTCGACGGCGCCTACGTCGTGGCCCCGCAGGCGTGGACGCGCTGGCTCGACGACGGCGCGCCTTACGACTACACCCGCCGCCTGAAGAGCCTCATCGACGAGTTCGCGCGCACCCACGACGTCGACACCTCGCGCATCTACGTCGCCGGTGCCTCCAACGGCGGGTACATGGCCTCGAAGATGGCGTCGGCGTACCCGCGGTACTTCGCCGCCAACGTCTCGATCTGCCCGGTCGCCGTGTTCATCGACCGGCAGGCCGGCACGACGCGGACCGTGCTCACCGACTCCCAGCTGCGCCGCGTGCGCTCCACGCCGACCTGGATCGTCTACGCCACGAACGACCCGGTCGTCGCGCCGGCCGCCAACGGGCAGCATATGGCGCGGGTCATCGGCAACGCGCAGGTGAGCGCCTACCCCCGCGTCGTGCGCGACGGGCACGAGTACGACGGACACTGGACCTGGATCTACGCCGCCCGCAACGACCCGAGGACCGACGAGGGCACCAGCCTGTGGGAGTGGATGGCCGACCAGCGCCGCGCGGGTTAGCTGCTCTCTCTTCCACAGAAGGCTGGGCAGTGACCGCTCGTGAGTGGACACTCGGCGGAGACCAGGGGTGGGCCCGGGGAGGTGTACCCCTTACGGTGGGCTGCATGTGCGCCCAAGAAGCTCCCGTCACCCAGGAGTCGGTCGACGCGGCCGGCCTGCGCGGCTGGACCGTCTCCGACTCCGGACTGACCGCCACGTTCGACTGCGACGGCTTCACGGCCGCAGGCGCTTTCGTCGCCGCCATCGCTGCGCTCGCGGACGGGCACAACCACCACCCAGACCTGTCCGTCTCCTATCCCGGGCACGTGCGCATAGTGACGCTGAGTCACGACGTCGGCGCGCTGACCAGGCGCGACCTGCGCCTTGCTACCGCGGTGCACCGACTCGCGGCGGAGTCGGGCTACACGGTGGTCCGCGACGAGTGAGCCGGCGGTCCCGGGGTGTCACCGCGCGCCGGCCGGCGCCTGGGGGCCGCGACGTTCCACCCCCAGGGGTGAGGCGGGCGGGCCGCGTGTCCGCGTAGCCTCGGGCCGACGCGAGCGCCGCGCCCCGATGAGTTGCCAGAGGAGACCGCCATGGCGACGACCCACCCCTTCGAGCCCGAGACCCAGCGCGTGGCCCGGGCATGACCCGCCCGACGGTCGACGCGCCCCTGCCCGAGCTGGTCGATGCGGCGGCTCCGAGTTCGACCGGATCGGCGGGCCCGATCGGGCCTGTCGGTGACTGGCTCGACGCGATCGACGTTCCCACCGGGCAGGCCGAGGCAACCGGGGAGACCGTGGCGCCCGGCGGCCTGGACCGGCTCGTCGGTCGCGCGCTCGCCGGTGCCGCGGACCTGACGGCGGCCCTGCCCGAGCCCGGCAGCGGTCGGACCGCCGACCTGTGGGGCGCCCTGGCGCGGATCGCCGCCGCCGACCTCACGGTCGCCCGCGCGATCGAGCCGCACCTCGACGCGATGCACATCATCGGTCAGGCCCGCGCGGCCGGGCTGGCGGCGCCGAGCGACACCTCGGGCTGCTGGGGCGTCTTCGCGGCCGAGGCCCCGCCGGGTGTCGGCCCGCGCGTCGAGGCGACCCGCGACGATACCGGAGCGTGGCGACTCACCGGCCGCAAGCCGTGGTGCTCGTTGAGTCGGCGCCTCGTCCGGGCGCTCATCACCGCGTGGGTCGGCGACGACGAACGCGCGCTGTTCGCCGTCGATCTCGCTGGTCCCGGGGTCCGGGCGGTCGACGCGGCGTGGGTGGCCCGCGGACTGAGCGCGGTCGACAGCGGCCCGCTCGATTTCGACCACGCCCCCGCGGAGCCGGTCGGGCCGCCCGGGTGGTACCTGCAGCGCCCCGGATTCGCCTGGGGCGGAATCGGGGTCGCCGCCATCTGGTACGGCGGTGCCCTCGGCGTGGCGCGCCGCCTGCTGCCGAAACCCGCCGGCCGCGAGCCCGACCAGATCGCCCAGGCCCACCTCGGCGCCTGCGACGCCGCCCTGCACGCGGCGCGGGCGGTGCTGGCGAGTGCCGCCGCCCAGGTCGACGCGGGCGAGGCGACGG
>JBDIAM010000353.1:0-3647 GCA_039812445.1 Piscicoccus intestinalis
CGCCGCGTAGCACCATGGGCGGGTGCCCCTGTACCGAGACGCCGCGATCGTGCTGCGCACCCACAAGCTCGGGGAGGCCGACCGCATCATCACGCTGTTGGCCCGCGAGCGCGGCCTCGTGCGCGCCGTCGCGAAGGGGGTGCGGCGCACGAAGAGCCGGTTCGGGGCGCGGCTCGAGCCCGGGATGGTCGTCGACGCCCAGCTGTACGAGGGGCGCTCGCTCGACACGGTGACCCAGGTCGAGGTGCTCGCGCCCTACGGGCACGACATCGCCCGCGACTACGGGGCGTGGACCGCCGGCGCCGCGATGCTGGAGACCGCCGAGCGGCTCTGCGAGTCGCGGGAGTCGGCGCGGCCGCAGTTCACGCTCCTCGCCGGGGGGCTGGCCGCGCTCGCCGGGCGGGAGCACGACTCGGGCCTCGTGCTCGACGCCTACCTGCTGCGCTCGCTGGCGATGGCCGGCTGGGCCCCGTCGTTCCACGACTGCGCCAAGTGCGGCGCGACCGGCCCGCACAAGGCCTTCAACATCGCCTCCGGCGGGTGCGTGTGCCCCTCGTGCCGCACCCCCGGCTCCGCGGCGCCCGCCCTGGCCACCCTCGACCTGCTCGGCGCCCTGCTCGAAGGAGACTGGGTGGTCGCCGACGCCAGCGACGAGCGCCACCGCCGCGAGGGCAGCGGCCTGGTCAGCGCGTACCTGCAGTGGCACCTCGAGCGCGGCGTGCGCTCCCTGCGCCTCGTCGAACGCACCCCACATTCCGGGCCGAAGGCTGCCCTTTCGGCCGAGGGCTAGGGCTGTAGCGCGAGCCCTCGACCGAAAGGGCAGCCTTCGGCCGGGGTAGGGTCCACACGTGCCTGCGCGCTACGTCGAGCCGCCGGCGCATCCCAGCGGGGTGCGGCCGCCGGCGATCCCTGCCGAGCTCGTGCCGAACCACGTCGCGATCGTCATGGACGGCAACGGGCGCTGGGCCAACGAGCGCGGGCTGCCGCGCACCGAGGGGCACCGCGCGGGCGAGGCCGCCCTGCTCGACGTGCTCGCCGGCGCGGTCGAGCTCGGCGTGCGGCACGTGTCGGCCTACGCCTTCTCCACCGAGAACTGGAAGCGCTCGCCCGACGAGGTGCGCTTTCTCATGAACTTCAACCGCGAGGTCATCCGCCGTCGCCGCGACGAGATGAGCTCGTGGGGGGTGCGGGTGCGCTGGGTCGGCCGGCGGCCGCGGCTGTGGCGCTCGGTGATCTCCGAACTCGAGGACGCCCAGAACCGCACCCGCGACAACGACAAGCTCACCCTCTGGTTCTGCGTCAACTACGGCGGGCGCGCCGAGATCGCCGACGCGACGCGCGCGATCGCCGAGCAGGTCGCGGCGGGCCGGCTGCGACCCGGCTCCGTCGACGAAGAGACCGTGGCGCGCTACCTGCCCAACCCGGACATGCCCGACGTCGACCTGTTCGTGCGCAGCTCGGGGGAGCAGCGCACGAGCAACTTCCTGCTGTGGCAGAGCGCCTACGCCGAGATGGTCTTCCTCGACACGCTGTGGCCCGACTTCGACCGGCGGCACCTGTGGCAGGCCTGCGAGACCTCCGCCCGCCGCGATCGGCGCTACGGCGGGGCGGTCGACCGCGCGCCCGGCTCCTGAGGGTCCGCACACGATAGCTCGCGGTCGTTCCCGCAGGTCGGACGCCGAATGCGTCCGCGATGTGGACTGAATGAATACTCATGCAGTGGTCTGCATAATGTGTCTGGCATGTCCAAGGTCCTGACGAGTCTGCCTGTCGGTGAACGTGTCGGAATCGCCTTCTCGGGCGGCCTCGACACCTCGGTCGCGGTCGCGTGGATGCGCGAGCGAGGCGCGGTGCCGTACACCTACACCGCCGACATCGGGCAGTACGACGAGACCGACATCGCCTCGATCCCCGGCCGGGCCGAGGCGTACGGCGCGCACGCCTCCCGGCTCGTCGACTGCCGCGAGCCGCTCGTCGAGGAGGGCCTCGTGGCCCTCTCGTGCGGCGCCTTCCACATCCGCTCCGCCGGCCGCAGCTACTTCAACACCACCCCGCTGGGGCGCGCGGTCACCGGCACGATGCTCATCCGCGCCATGAAGGAGGACGGCGTCGAGATCTGGGGCGACGGGTCCACCTACAAGGGCAACGACATCGAACGGTTCTACCGGTACGGCCTGCTGGCCAACCCGAACCTGCGCATCTACAAGCCGTGGCTCGACGCCGACTTCGTGCGTGAGCTCGGCGGTCGTAACGAGATGAGCCAGTGGCTCTCCGAGCGCGACCTGCCCTACCGCGACTCCAAGGAGAAGGCGTACTCGACCGACGCCAACATCTGGGGCGCGACCCACGAGGCCAAGCGCCTCGAGCAGCTCGACGTCGGAATGGAGATCGTCGAGCCGATCATGGGCGTCGCGTTCTGGGACGACACCGTGCAGATCGACACCGAGGACGTCACGCTCAGCTACGAGCAGGGCCGCCCGGTGGCGATCAACGGCGAGCGGTTCGACTCCAGCGTCGACCTCGTGCTCAAGGCCAACGAGATCGGCGGCCGGCACGGCCTGGGCATGTCCGACCAGATCGAGAACCGCATCATCGAGGCCAAGTCGCGCGGGATCTACGAGGCGCCCGGTATGGCGCTGCTGTTCATCGGCTACGAGCGGCTCGTCAACGCGATCCACAACGAAGACACGATCGCCAACTACCACGACCAGGGCCGTCGGCTGGGCCGCCTCATGTACGAGGGGCGCTGGCTCGACCCGCAGTCGCTCATGCTGCGCGAGTCGCTGCAGCGGTGGGTCGGCTCGGCGGTCACCGGCTCCGTGACGCTGCGGCTGCGCCGCGGTGAGGACTACTCGATCCTCGACACCCAGGGCACCGGCTTCAGCTACCACCCCGACAAGCTGTCGATGGAGCGCGTCGAGGACGCCGCCTTCGGGCCCACCGACCGCATCGGTCAGCTGACGATGCGCAATCTCGACATCGCCGACTCCCGCTCGCGCCTGGAGCAGTACGTGGGCATCGGCATGCTCGGCCAGGGCGCCGGCACCGAGGCGATGGGCCTGGCGACCACCAGCCTCGTCGGCGACCTCACCCCCGGCGGCGCGAAGGCCATCGCGGGTGCCGTCGAGCCCTCCGGCGAGATGCTCGACCGCGCCGCCATGGAGTTCGGCACCGACTGACCCTCGGCTCGACGACGCCCCAACGACCCTCGAAACTGCGTGTCGTGGTCGGGACTGCGGCACGAACAGCAGTTCTCACCACGACACGCAGTTTTCGGCGAAGTGGGGCGTGGGCGCTCAGCGGCTCGGGTCAGGGTGGCTCGGGTCACTGGGGGAAGGCGCGCACCAGCGTGAGGCCGATGAGCAGCACCACGACCGCGACGCGCAGGTAGCGCTCGCCGACGGTGATGCGCCGCCACGTGACCGCCAGGATGAACGCCAGCCCGAGAATGCCGAGCACGGCGGGCAGCACCCCGATCGGTCCGCCGATGGCCAGCCCGACGACGACCAACGCCATGACGACGCCGGCGGTGGCAAGCCTCGGGAGCCGGTCCAGGCGCGCGGCGATGCGGTCGCTGGTGCTCGGCGTGGGGTTCGAACAGCACGAGGTCTCGCTCACGCCGCCACCCTAGCGGCGCCCCCGCGCGC
>JBDIAM010000354.1:0-3643 GCA_039812445.1 Piscicoccus intestinalis
TCGTCGGCGAGGCCGTGTGCGGCCTTGGCGAGCAGGTCGGCGGTGGCGGGGGCGACGACGACGAGGTCGGCTTGCTGCCCGAGCCGCACGTGCCGGACCTCGTGGACGTCGTCGAAGACGTCGGCGGTGACGGGCTTGCCCGACAGCGCCGACCACGTGGGCGCGCCGACGAACCGCAACGCGGCGGCGGTGGGCACGACCGTGACGTCGTGCCCGGTCTCGGTGAAGCGCCGCAGCAGCGCGGCGACCTTGTAGGCGGCGATGCCGCCGCCCACCCCGAGCACGATGCGGCTCATCGCGGGCTCAGGCCTCGATGGGCGTGGAGGTCAGCAGACGCTCGTTGATCTCGCGCAGGGAGACCGACAGCGGCTTCTCGTGGATCTGGGTCTCGACGAGCGGGCCGACGTACTCCAGCAGGCCCTCGGAGAGCTGGCTGTAGTAGGCGTTGATCTGACGGGCGCGCTTGGCGGAGTAGATGACCAGCGCGTACTTGCTGTCGGCGACGTCGAGCAGCTCGTCGATCGGGGGGTTGGTGATGCCTTCGGGCTGGGCGATGGTGCCGGACAAGGTATCTGCCTTCTGGTAGAGGTGCGTTCAGGCGGTGCTCGGGCCGGGCCCCGCGCACAGCGCCGGGGGCGCGTCGGCGGGCCGGTCGGTGCCGCGGTGGTCTCCCGCCGGGGCGGGCGAACCCATCAATGATACGAGTTCCTCGCTCGCCCGCCGAACATCGTCGTTGACGATGACGTGGTCGAACTCGGAGGCGGCCGCCATCTCGACTTGTGCGGTCGCCAGCCGGGTCTCGCGTTCGGCGCGGCTCTCGGTGCCCCGGCCGATGAGGCGGCGTTCGAGCTCGTCCCAGCTGGGCGGGGCGAGAAAGACGAAGACGGCGTCGGGCATCGTCTCGCGCACCTGCCGGGCGCCCTGCAGGTCGATCTCCAGCAGCACGGGCGTGCCGGCGGTCAGCGCCTTCTCGACGGGGCCGCGCAGGGTGCCGTAGCGGTTGCGGCCGTGCACGGTGGCCCACTCGAGAAAGTCGCCGGCCTCGACGCGGGCGGTGAACTCGGCGTCGGACAGGAAGTGGTAGTGCCTGCCCTCGATCTCGCCCGGTCGCGGGTGCCGCGTCGTCGCCGACACCGACAGCCACACGTCGGGACGGTGGGCCCGGATCCACGCCGCGACCGTGCCCTTACCGACCGCCGTCGGCCCGGCCAGCACGACGAGACGCACCGGCGCGGGCTTCGGAGCCGGGTCGGTAGGGATCTCAGGCCTCGCCGAACCGGTCGAGCAGGGCCGCGATCTGGTTGGCGCCGAGGCCGCGCACCCGGCGCGTCTCGGAGATGCCGACCTCTTCCATGATCTGGCGGGCCCGTACCCGACCGACCCCGGGCATCGACTCCAGCAGCGACGACACCTTCATCTTGCCGATGACCTCGTTGGTCTTGCCCTCCTTGATGACGGAGGACAACGACCCCTGCGAGGACTTCAGGCGGTTCTTCACCGCGGCGCGCTCGCGGCGGGCCGCGGCGGCCTTCTCAAGTGCTTCCGCGCGCTGCTGCGGGGTCAGCTGGGGTAGGGCCACGGTGTCTCCTCGGTCTGACTCGGCGGGTCGGCGGCGTCGCTGCCCCCTGAGCCTGGTAACCACGTGCAAGGTCGGTGTTCCCAACGAACCTAGCGACCAGGTCGGATGTGCGCAACGACAGGACGCACAATATGCGACCACGGCTGTCACCGGCCCCGATCCCGCGATGAGCGGGCCTTTTGTCACCGTCGGCAGTCCTCGGAATTGTCCGCACGGGCCTGTGCAATCGCCCGCCTGAGCCCGGCCGCGCCCATCCCGCGCGAACCGGCTCCCGGAGCCGGTGGCCGGGCCAGTTGCGCTGAACCACAGAGTCGTTCGCGTTTTCGCGCCGGTTCTCGGGCAGCGGCCGCCCGAACGGGAGGCGGTCAGCCTCGTTCGGGGGTCTCCCCCGCCGCGATCGCCCGGTGGTGGCGGATCACCTCTTCGACGACGAACGCGAGGAACTTCTCCGCGAAGGCGGGGTCGAGGTCGGCGGTCTCGGCCAGGGAACGCAACCGGGCGATCTGCTGCGCCTCGCGGTCGGGGTCGGCCGGGGGCAGACCTGCGGACGCCTTGAGGTGCCCGACGCGCTGGGTGCAGCGGAACCGCTCGGCGAGCAGGTACACGAGCGCGGCGTCGATGTTGTCGATGCTGTGCCGCAGGTCGAGCAGTTCCTCCCACGGGTCCCGGTCCGGGGCCGTCACGGGCGCAGCTCCTGGGTGAGGCGGGCGGCGGTGTCGAGGGCAGCCGCACGCAACGCCGCGACGTCGGGGCCGGCGCCGAGCACCTCGCGGCTGCTGGAGGCGAGGATCGCGCGGCTCGCCACCCCGACGGCGCGCGCGAGCTCCTGTCCGGATCCGCCCTGGGCGCCGATGCCCGGCGCGAGCAGCGGGCCGTTCGCCGACTCGAAGTCGAGCCCGAGTCGCTCGATGTCGTCGGCGATGGTGGCGCCGACGACCATGCCGACGCTGCCGAGCTCGGTGCGGGCCCGGGCCGCGTTGTTCTCGGCCGAGACTGCGGCGATGATCTCGCCGGCCACGGTCGTCGATCCGGCCTGCCCCTCGAAGACGGGGGCGCGGGCGTGCTGCACCCGGCGGCCCTCCGGGTTCGAGGTCAGCGTCAGCACGAACACGCCGCGGCCGTTGGCGGCGGCCAGATCGAGCGCCGGGCGCAGGGATTCGTAGCCGAGAAACGGGGAGACGGTGATCGCGTCGACGCCCAGCGGCGCGTCGGCGAGGTAGGCCTTGGCGTAGCCGGCCATCGTCGAGCCGATGTCGCCGCGCTTGACGTCGAGCAGGCACAGCGTGCCCGCCTGTGCGAGGCCGGCGATCACGCGTTCGAGGACGGCGATGCCGGCCGACCCGTGGCGCTCGAAGAAGGCGGACTGCGGTTTGACGCAGGCGACGTGCCCGCCGAGGGCCTCGACGCAGCCCAGCGCGAAGCGCTCCAGGCCGGCGACGTCGTCGGGCAGGCCCCAGGCCGACAGCAGCCCGGGGTGCGGGTCGATGCCGACGCACAGCGGGCCGTGCTCGTCCATGGCGTCGGCGAGGCGGGCCCCGAACGGCCGCGTGACGGTCTGGTCGTCGGTCATGAGGGGTGCTCCGGAATCCGTCGGTGGGCCAGGCCGATGGCGTCGGCGGGCGAGGCCAGGCCCCGGGCGCGCAACTCCTCGGCGAGTTCGTCGCGCACGCGCACCGGCGCGTGCGGGTCGTTGAAGATCGCGGTGCCGACCTGCACGGCGGTGGCGCCGGCGGCGAGGAAGCCGAGGGCGTCGCGGCCGGTGCGCACGCCGCCGACCCCGACGATCGGGCGGACGGGCACGACACCGGCCTGCATCGCCGCGTAGACCTGCCACACGGCGCGCAGCGCGACGGGCCGCACGGCGGGGCCGGAGAGGCCGCCGGTGATCCCGGCCAGCGCCGGCCGCATCGTCAGCGTGTCGACCTCGAGCCCGAGCAGCGTGTTGATCATCGTCAGCCCGTCGGCGCCGGCGTGGACCGCGGCGCGAGCGATCGCGACGATGTCGGTGACGTCGGGGCTGAGCTTGACGAGGATCGGGATGCCCGGCGGCACCTGCGTGCGCAC
>JBDIAM010000355.1:0-3639 GCA_039812445.1 Piscicoccus intestinalis
CGGCGCGAAACCGCAGGCGCGACCGCAACACGCAGTCTTGAGGGTCGTTGGGGCGTCAGCCGAGGCCCACGAGGCGGGCGACGACGGGCAGGCACAGGATGATGAGGATCGCGCCGATGATGTCGAAGCTGATGCCCGAGCGGATCATCCGGGTGATGGGCACGACGCCGGAGCCGTAGACGATCGCGTTCTGCGGCGTGGAGACGGGCAGCATGAACCCGAACGAGGCGCCGAAGGTCGCGGCGAGCGCGGGCACGAGCGGGTCGACGCCGATGGCCACGGCCAGCGGGATGATGATCGGCACCGTCACCGCGGCGGCCGCCGTGTTGCTCGTCGTCTCCGAGATGAGGATCGCCAGCAGCACGGCGAACACCGTCAGCGCGACCATGCTCGTCACACCGAACACATCGGCCGCGGCCGTCCCGATGGTCTGCGCCAGGCCGGTGTCGTCGAGCAGCGCGCCGAAGATGATGCCGCTGCCGAAGAGCACGATCGTGCCCCAGTCGATCTTGGCGGCCTCGTCCCAGCTCATCGTGAAGCGCCGCTCCTTCCAGTCGACGGGCAGCATGAACAGCAGGCACGCGCCGGCGATCGCGACGATGCCCTCGTTGAGGCGGTCGCTGATCACCGAGGCGACCGGGTGGTCGTCGCCGAAGAACACGTTGAGCACCGAGGGCAGCAGCCAGCCGACGACCGTGAACAGGAACGCGATGATCGTGTTGCGTTCGGCCCGCAAGATCGGCCCGAGGTCGGCCTTCTGATGCGCGAGGAACTCCTCGACGCCCTCGAGCTTGCGCACCTCCGGCTTGTTGATCAGCGTGAGGATGATCGCGAGCGCGAAGAACATCACCGTGCAGATCGGGAACGCGATCGCGAACCACTGGCCGAAGTTGATCTGCTCGCCGGTGGCCTCCTCGATGAGCCCGCGGCCGATGAGGTTCGGCGGGGAGCCGACGGGGGTGAGCAGGCCGCCGACGCTCGCCGAGTACGCGAGCATGAGCATGAACGCGGTCGCGACCTTGAGCTTAGTGGGGTCGAAGCCGGGCGCCACGTCGCCGCGTTCCTGGAGCATCTTGGCGATGACCGCGACGATGCCGATCGCGGTCGGCAGCAGCATCGCGACCGTCGCCGTGTTCGACACGAACGCCGACAGCAGGCAGGTCACGGTGCCGAACGCGAGCAGCACCCGCATCGTCGACTTACCGACTCCGGGAAGCCCCAGGAGCCAGTAGGCGATCCGGCGCGCGACGCCGTGCATCATCATCGCCTGCGCGAGGATGAACGCCCCGATGAACGTGAAGACGGTCGTCGACCCGAACGGCGCGACCGCCTCGCGCGCGGGCACCACCCCGAAGAACACGATCGCCGCGATGCCGATGAGGCCGCCGACCGGGATCGGCACCGGCTCGGTGATCCACAGCACGATGACGCCGATGAGGATCGCGGCCAGCTGGTGCTGCGCGGTGTCGATGCCGAGCGGCAGCAGCAGGAAGACGATCGTGAACAGCGGGGCGAGGAACCAGCCGCTCGTCTGGCGGATCCGCTCGACCCGCTCCTCGGCGTCACTGAGCCGCTCGCCGCCGAGCGCGTTCTTGTCGCCGAGCAGAACCGCCTCGACGTCGGTCCAGCCCTCGCGTCGTGTCGTGGTGGCCACGCTGCCTCCTGTGTCCGGTGAAGTGAAGTCGGGTGAAGTGGGTGGAGTCGGTGTCACCGGCCCCGCCACGCCCCGCCCCCGCCTCGGGAGCCGCACGTCGCACACCGGTGTGTTCGCGATTCGGGAACTTTGGCGCACAGCACCCATTGCGGTCCAAGACCGGAATACGACACAGCACATAGGCTCCACCTATGGACGGACCGCGACTCGAGACCCGGCAGCTGCGCTATTTCCTCGCCGTCGCCGAACACGGCACGCTGACCCGCGCGGCCGACGAGCTGCGGATAGCCCAGCCGTCGCTCTCCCAGGCCATCGCCCGGCTCGAGCAGCAGCTGGGAATCCCGTTGTTCCACCGCGTCGGTCGCCGGGTCGTGCTCAGCGAGGCGGGTCGCGACCTGCTCGAACCGTGCCGCCGCGCGCTGCGAACGATGCAGGCCGCCGAAGACGCGGTGCACGCCAACCGGCAGGCCCACCGCGGGCGCCTCGTCATCGCCACGATGCCCAGCGCCGGCATCGCGCCGGGTGCCCAGATCGTCGCGGACTTCGCGGCCGCGCACCCGGGGGCCACCGTCTCCATCATCGGCGGCTGGACCGCCGAGGAGGTGACGGGCATGGTCAAACAGGGCCTCGTCGAGATCGGCCTCATCGCCGCGGCCCGGCTGCGGCGGGAGAAGGACCTCGCGGTCGTGCCGCTCGGCGCCCAGCCCCTCGTGCTCATCTCCGCCGACCCCGGCCCGTGCCCGGAGCGCGACGAGCTGCGCGTCACCGACCTCGCCGGCTGCCGGCTCATCACCTCCCACCCCGGGAGCCTGATGCGCCAGATCGTCGACGAGGTGCTGCTCGACCAGCCCGACACCCGCATCACGTGCGAGGTCGACCACCGGGCGATGATCCTGCCGCTCATCCTCGCCGGGGCCGGCGAGGCGATCCTGCCCACGGCCTGGCGCGAGCTCGCCGAACGCTCGGGGCTGCGGGTGCGGCCCCTGACCGACTCCCCGCGCATGTGGTCGGCCGCGGTGTGCCGAACCCAGGGCCTCACGCCGCTGGCCAGCGACTTCCTCGCCACCCTCGAAGGCGTCGCCAGGGATCGATAGGAGCGGCCGATAAGCGCGATGGGCACCCGGTCTTGGACGCGAACCCGCCACCCTCGGTTGACTAGGGGCAATCCCACCCCCGGCCGCAAGGAGCTCACCGATGAGCACGACGTTCAGCATCGCCACGATCCCCGCCGACGGCGTCGGCAAGGAGGTCGTCGCCTCCGGCCGCGCCGTGCTCGACGCGCTGGCCGCCCGCTCGGGCGACGGACTCGCCTTCGACTTCGTCGAATACCCCTGGGGCACCGACTACTACACCGAGCACGGCGTGATGATGGACCCGACCGGACTCGACGAGCTGAAGAAGCACGACGCGATCTACTTCGGCGCCGTCGGCTGGCCCGGGGTGCCCGACCACATCACGCTGTGGGGCCTGCGGCTGAACATCTGCCAGAACTTCGACCAGTGGGCCAACGTGCGCCCCGTGCAGTTCCTGCCCGGCGTGACCTCACCGCTGCGCGCGGCCGACGACACCGAGCTCGACTGGGTGTGCGTGCGGGAGAACTCCGAGGGCGAGTACGCCGGCTTCGGCGGCCGCAACTTCGCCGGCCGCGGCCCCGGCGGCGAATTCGCCGTGCAGTCGGCGATCTTCAGCGAGTTCGGCAGCGAGCGGATCATCCGGTTCGCCTTCGACCTGGCCCGCACCCGCACGCGCAAGAAGGTCTCGTGCGTGACGAAGAGCAACGCGCAGCAGTACGGCTTCGTCATGTGGGACGAGGTCTTCGACCGGGTGCGGGCCGACTACCCCGACGTGGAGACCGAGAGGGTGCTCGTCGACGCGATGGCCGCCAAGTTCGTGCTGCAGCCGCAGGACCTGTCGGTCGTCGTCGCTTCCAACCTGCACGCCGACATTCTCTCCGACCTCGGCAGCGCCCTCGCCGGCAGCCTCGG
>JBDIAM010000356.1:0-3634 GCA_039812445.1 Piscicoccus intestinalis
GGGCGTGTCCGGTGCGAATCGCCGAGGCGGGTGCGCGATGCGAGACGAGTTCCACCCCGGACGCCGCACGGGTGCCCGCGAGGACCGGCGCGACACGCCGAGCGTCGTGCTGGCGACGCGAGCCGGCTTGATCGTCGGGTCAAGGCGTGCCTACCATCCCTACATCTAGTGGTTACACCGCTGTAGTTAGTCCACATGTTGTACCCAACTGGACGGGCGTCATGCACACCCTGTGCACACGATGTCCACAGATTCATCCCCAGGCACCGCACCCCGACGGGAGCGCGAACCACACGCGTGCCCCAGGGGTTGTGTCGTCCTGCCCGAGAGTCCCCGACGTTACCGAGAGGAGGTGGCACGACCATGCACTGCCCGTTCTGTCGTCACAACGACAGCCGCGTCATCGACAGCCGCACCGCCGACGACGGCGCGACGATCCGGCGTCGCCGCCAGTGCCCGGCGTGCAACCGCCGCTTCACGACGAGCGAGACCGCGACCCTGACCGTCATCAAACGCTCGGGCGTCACCGAACCGTTCAGCCGCCCCAAGATCGTCTCCGGTGTCCGCAAGGCCTGTCAGGGGCGGCCCGTCGGGGACGACGACCTCGCCGTGCTCGCACAGCAGGTCGAGGAGCACATGCGCGCCAGCGGGCAGGCCCAGATCGAGGCGCACGAGGTGGGCCTGGCGATCCTGGGCCCCCTGCGTCGGCTCGACGAGATCGCCTACCTGCGGTTCGCGTCGGTCTACCAGGGCTTCGAGACCCTCGACGACTTCGAGGCCGCGATCGCGCTCCTGCGCGCCGAGCGCGACATCTCGGGCCTCACCACGCACGACTCCACCACGCACGACTCCCCGGGGAGCCCCGGGGAGCGGGGGGACCAGCACGACCACGACATCTCAGCCGACACCCCCTCGGACGCCCCGCACGGGGTGCTCGAGGGATCGCACATGACGCCGCGTCAAGGAGGAACCAACTGATGACCGAGACCACCGGTGCACGCACTGGGGCCCGCAAGGGTGCGCCCAAGGGCGTGCAGATCGAGCGCATCTTCACCACGCCCGGCGTCCACCCGTACGACGCGGTGACCTGGGAGAAGCGCGATGTCGTCCAGCAGAACTGGAAGACCGGCGAGACGATCTTCGAGCAGCGCGGCGTGGAGTTCCCGGCGTTCTGGTCGATCAACGCCAGCACGATCGTCACGACGAAGTACTTCCGCGGTGCCCTGGGCACCCCGAAGCGTGAGTCGTCGCTGCGTCAGCTCATCGACCGCGTCGTGCTCACCTACGTCGCCGCCGGCAAGAAGCACGGCTACCTCGCCACCGAAGACGACGCGACCCTCTTCGAGCACGAGCTGACGTACTGCCTCCTGCACCAGGTGTTCAGCTTCAACTCCCCGGTGTGGTTCAACGTCGGCACCCCGAGCCCGCAGCAGGTCTCCGCCTGCTTCATCCTCTCCGTCGACGACTCGATGGACTCGATCCTCAACTGGTACAAGGAGGAGGGCTTCATCTTCAAGGGCGGTTCCGGCGCCGGTCTGAACCTGTCCCGGATCCGCTCGAGCAAGGAGCTGCTGTCGTCCGGCGGCACCGCCTCCGGGCCCGTCTCGTTCATGCGCGGCGCCGACGCGTCCGCGGGCACGATCAAGTCGGGCGGGGCGACCCGCCGCGCGGCCAAGATGGTCGTCCTCGACGTCGACCACCCCGACATCGAGGAGTTCGTCGAGACGAAGGCGCGCGAGGAGGACAAGATCCGCGCCCTGCGGGACGCCGGCTTCGACATGGACCTCGGCGGCAAGGACATCGTGTCCGTGCAGTACCAGAACGCGAACAACTCGGTGCGGGTCAGCGACGAGTTCATGCGCGCCGTCGAAGACGGCGGCCAGTTCGGGCTGCGCGCCCGCATGAGCGGGGAGGTCATCGACGAGATCGACGCCCGCGACCTGTTCGGCAAGATCGCCAAGGCCGCGTGGGAGTGCGCCGACCCGGGGCTGCAGTACGACGACACGATCAACGACTGGCACACCAACCCGGAGACGGGCCGCATCACCGCCTCCAACCCGTGCAGCGAGTACATGAGCCTGGACAACTCCAGCTGCAACCTCGCGAGCCTGAACCTGCTGAAGTTCCTGCGCGACGACGACACCTTCGACGCGGAGACGTTCGCCAAGGTCGTCGAGCTCGTCATCACGGCGATGGACATCTCGATCTGCTTCGCAGACTTCCCGACCGAGTCCATCGGCGACACGACCCGCGACTACCGTCAGCTCGGCATCGGCTACGCCAACCTCGGTGCCCTGCTCATGGCCACCGGCCACGGTTACGACTCCGAGGGCGGTCGCTCCCTCGCGGCGTCGATCACCTCGCTGCTGACGGGCGCGGCCTACCGCCGCTCCGCGCAGCTCGCCGCGGTCGTCGGCCCGTACGCCGGGTACGCCCGCAACGCCGAGCCCCACCAGCGGGTCATGCGCAAGCACCAGGCGGCCAACGACACGATCCGCACCCTCGACGAGATGGACACCGACGTGCACCGCGTCGCGACCCGCGCGTGGGACGACGTCGTGCGGCTGGGGGCCAAGCACGGCTTCCGCAACGCGCAGGCCTCGGTGCTCGCCCCGACGGGCACGATCGGCTTCATGATGGACTGCGACACCACCGGCATCGAGCCCGACTTCTCGCTGGTGAAGTTCAAGAAGCTCGTCGGCGGCGGGTCGATGCAGATCGTCAACCTGACGATCCCGCGGGCCCTGAAGAAGCTCGGCTACCAGGACGAGCAGATCGAGGCCATCGTCGAGTACATCGCCGACAAGGGTCATGTCGTCGACGCGCCCGGCCTGAAGACCGAGCACTACGAGGTGTTCGACTGCGCGATGGGCACCCGGGCGATCCCGCCGATGGGTCACGTGCGGATGATGGCGGCCTGCCAGCCGTTCCTGTCCGGCGCGATCAGCAAGACCGTCAACCTTCCGCAGGAGGCCACGGTCGAGGACATCGCCGAGGTCTACCTGCAGGGCTGGAAGCTCGGCCTGAAGGCGCTCGCCGTGTACCGCGACAACTGCAAGGTCGGGCAGCCGCTGTCCGACGCCAAGGCCCAGGGGACGTCGGCCTCCGCGGAGCCGGTCGTCGAGAAGGTCGTCGAGTACCGCCCGGTGCGCAAGCGCCTGCCGAAGCGTCGCTCGTCGCAGACGACGTCGTTCTCGGTCGGCGGGGCGGAGGGCTACCTCACGGCCAGCTCCTACCCCGACGACGGTCTGGGTGAGATCTTCCTGAAGTTCGGCAAGCAGGGCTCGACGCTGGCCGGCCTCATGGACGCGTTCTCCCTGGCCGTGTCCGTGGCGCTGCAGTACGGGGTGCCGCTGGAGACGTACGTCGAGAAGTTCACCAACCTGCGCTTCGAGCCGGCCGGCCTGACCGACGACCCGGACGTGCGCATGGCGCAGTCGATCATGGACTACGTGTTCCGTCGGCTCGCGCTCGACTTCCTCGACTTCGAGACTCGCTCCTACCTGGGCATCCACTCCGCCGAGGAGCGTGCCCGTCACCTGGAGACCGGCTCGTACGAGCAGGAGGAGTCCGACGACGAGTACGAGGACGAGCTGGCCAACTTCTCCCAGACCGCGGCCCCGAAGGGCCCGTC
>JBDIAM010000357.1:0-3614 GCA_039812445.1 Piscicoccus intestinalis
CCGCCCGTGCTTGTCGGTTGTGCGGTTTACCCTGGCGCCATGACCCCCACTCCTGGAGACCCCTCGGGTCCTGCCATGAGCTCGTCTGCGACGCCGGGCAACCGGCCGGGGCGGGCCCCGGCCGACTCCGGCGCGGCATCGGCATCGGGGTCGGGTTCGGGCGGGGGGTCCAACTCCGACACCGGCGTGCGCCAGGCGTTCAGCCTCCTCGGCGCCTTCGTCGCCCTGTCGATGGTCGCCGGCCTCCTCGGGGCAGGCATCTTCGTGCCGGTGGTCGGGCTGGGCGGCCTGGCCACCAAGGAGGCGGTCGGCACGTTCGACGCGCTGCCCGCGGAGTTCACCGCCTCCCCGATGGCGCAGCAGTCGCAGATCCTCGCCTCCGACGGCAGCGTCATCGCCACGTTGTACGAGGAGAACCGCACGGTCGTGCCGCTGGACAAGATCTCGAAGGTCATGCAGGACGCGCAGATCGCCATCGAGGACGACCGCTTCTACCAGCACGGCGGCATCGACACCCGCGGCATCGCCCGGGCCGTCTTCCAGACCGCGCAGGGCAACACCCAGGGCGCCTCGACGATCACCCAGCAGTTCGTCAAGCAGACCCGCATCTACTCCGCGCTCAAGGACGACAACGAAGACGCGGCCGCGGCCGCACAGGCCCGCGGCGGCATCCCCGGCGTCGTGCGCAAGCTCCAGGAGGCCAAGTACGCGCTGGCGCTGGAGGAGAGGCTGTCGAAGAAGCAGATCCTCGAGGGTTACCTCAACCTCGTGTATTACGGCGCGGGCGCGTACGGCGTCGAGGCCGCGGCCAACCGCTACTTCGGGGTCTCGGCCGAGAAGCTCACGCTGCCGCAGGCGGCGATGATCGCCGGCATGGCCCAGCGCCCCGGCGCCACCGACCCGTTCCAGTACCCGGAGCGCGCATTGGAGCGTCGCAACGCCGTGCTGGAGCGCATGCGCGACACCAAATACATCTCGACGCAGCGCATGCGCGAGGCGCAGCGCGTGCCGATCACGCTCAACCCCACCAAGCGCGAGGCGTCCTGCCCGGCGTCGAAAGACCCGTACTTCTGCGACTACGTCAAGGCGTGGCTCATGGAGCAGCCGTCGCTGGGCGACACCCCCGCCGAGCGGGAGAAGCGCGTCTACCGGGGCGGGCTGAAGATCAAGACGACGTACGACGTCAAGCTCAACGCGGCGGTCAAGAAGAGCCTCGAGGCGCGGCTTCCGGTGGGCAACCGCCAGAACCGCGGCACCGCGGCGGCGGTCGTCGAGCCCGGCACCGGGCACGTCATCGCGCTGGCGCAGAACACCAACTACACCTCGGCGTCGAGCAAGAAGTTCGGGCAGACCTCGGTCAACTGGACCGTCGACCACCGCTACGGCGGCTCGGGCGGCTTCCAGATCGGTTCGACCGCGAAGATGTTCGGCGTCGTCACCGCCCTCGAAGAGGGCATGAGCGCCAACTCCTCGATCAACGCGCCGCCCGACGGCACGCGCTACTCGGCCACGCGCCTGGGCGGCAACGGCTGCGGCTACCGCGGCACGAGCTTCGCGCCGTTCAACGCGGAGAGCGACGAGCACGGTCGGATGACGCTGCAGCACGCCACCGCACTGTCGGTCAACACCGCCTTCGTGCAGCTGGCGTCGATGGTCGGCGTCTGCAAGGAGCGGGCGACGATGAAGAAGATGGGGCTGCGCACCGCCACCAACGGCGAGTACGGCGAGTCCGGCATGGCCGCGGTGATCCTCGGCGCCGACAACGCCTCGCCGCTGACCGTCGCCAGCGCCTACGCCACGCTCGCCGCAGGCGGCAAGTACTGTGAGCCGGTGCCGGTCACCGACATCACGGCCTTCGACGGCAAGAAGTTCGCCGTCTCCGACGGCAAGTGCACCCAGGTCGTCAACCCGCAGATCGCCTACCGCACCACTCGCATCCTGCAGACGGTGCTCAGCGAGGGCACCGGCAAGGCGATCGGGCTGCCCGACGGCCGGCAGGCGGCGGGCAAGACCGGCACCTCCGACAACAGCAAGCAGACGTGGTTCGCCGGGTACACCCCCCAGCGCGCCGCCGCCGTGTGGGTCGGCACCCCCGACCGGCCGCGTCCGATGCGCGGCGTGTACGGCGCGACGATCGCGGGCCCGCTGTGGTCGCGGATCATGGCGCAGACGAGCCAGGGGCTGCCGCGGCAACGCTTCAGCGTCGTCGAGACGAGCGCGAAAGACGCGGTGCAGGTGCCCGACGTCGTCGGTCTGAGCCGCAACCAGGCGACGCGGCGCCTCGAGCAGGCCGGCTTCGACGTCTCGGTCTCCGACCAGACGATCACGTCGAACCGGGCCCGGCGGGGCCAGGTGGCCGCCCTCTCGCCCGAGGCCGGAGACCGCGCGCTGCGCGGCGAGACCGTGACGCTGACGCTGTCGGGTGGCCTCTCGTCGGCCGCCACCGGCACCGCGACGGCCGTGAACAACAACGGCGACTGATGGGGTCGCTGTGGCGGGCCGGAGCCGGGGTGGCCGCGGCGGGCGCCGGGGCGCTGGCCTACGCCGGGCTCGTCGAGCGCAACGCGTTCACGCTGCGGGCCTTCGAGCTGCCGGTGCTCCCCGTGGGGGCGGACCCGATCCGGGTGCTGCACCTGTCCGACCTGCACCTCATGCCGGCGCAGCGGCGCAAGGTGCGCTGGGTGCGCGACCTGGCCCGGCTCGAGCCGGACATGGTCGTCAACACCGGTGACAACATCGCGAACCCTAACTCGATCGAACCGCTGCTGCACGCGCTGGAGCCCTACCTCGACCTGCCCGGGGCGTTCGTGCTCGGCTCGAACGACTACTTCGCGCCGGGCCGGCGCAACCCGGTCGACTACCTCGTCAAGAAGCGGGTCCGGCCGCGCACGCCGCGGCTGCCCACCGGCGAGCTCGTCGCGGGCCTGGCCGAACACGGTTGGCGCGACCTGAGCAACGCCCGCGGGGCGCTGTCGGTCAAGGGGATGCGGCTCGGGCTGGTCGGCGTCGACGACCCGCACCTGAACTACGACGACTACGACTCGGTCTCCGGGGCCGCCGACCCGGGCGCCGACCTGACGGTCGGGATCACCCACGCGCCCTACACGCGGGTGCTCGACGCGATGACCCGCGACGGCGCCGAGCTGCTCATCGCCGGGCACACCCACGGCGGGCAGCTGGCGGTGCCGTTCTACGGGGCGCTCGTCACCAACTGCGACCTCGACACCGGCCGCGTCAAGGGGGTCTCGCGGTGGTGGCCGGGAGCGAACGGTCTCCCCTCGTCGGGGGCGCCGCCGCGGGCCGCGTGGATGCACGTCTCCGCGGGTCTGGGCACCTCTCCGTACGCGCCGTTCCGGTTCGCCTGCCGCCCCGAGGCGAGCCTGCTGACGCTCATGCCGAGCGACGCGCACGGAGCCTGAGCCGCGCCTCGAGCCGCGCCCTCAGCCGAGGCCGGCACCGCGACGGCGCCGATTCCGAACCGATTACGTGCCGACGGGGGTTGTCGGCTAAGGTGGCGGAGGCGCCGATCCCGACGAGGTCTGCTTTCCGGGGTGCGGCGCGTTGCCACGGGGTGTGGCGCAGCTTGGTAGCGCGCTTCGTTCGGGACGAAGAGG
>JBDIAM010000358.1:0-3612 GCA_039812445.1 Piscicoccus intestinalis
CCTCGGGCAGCGTGCTGGAGTCGGCGTCGCCGGACCAGGCGAAGGTGTACGCGACGAAGCCGGCGCGGCGGGCCCGGGCGGCGAGCGCGCGCGTGGTGCGGAAGGAGACGACCGCCTCGCGATCGAAGGAGGGGGCGACGATCACCGCGCCCCGGGCCACCCGGTCGTCCGGCTCGTCGACGCGGGCGCAGAGCCAGCGGTCCGCGGAGCGGATCCAGCTCAACCGCCGGTGACGCACCCATTCGGGCATGGATTCGGGTGCGTCCGGTGTGGGACTCGACTCAATCCCCGACGAGAGCGGCGTCGGGTCGACGGCGCGCATGAACAATGAACCCCCCGCTGACGACTGTGCTGTCACGGCAGGAGTCGGGTCGTCATCTCGCTGGCCCCCCGCCGCTCGGCCACCTTCCAGACGGACCCCTGGTAGCCGACGGTGGAAGGTTAGCACCGTGGCGGATTGCCTGCGTTCACTTATCACTGTGTGATTACTCGGCAGTTTATCTGTGAGATTTTCCGGATCATTTGCGGCGCAACGTAATCCGAGCGCGACCCGCGGTCCGCCCGGCCTGCGGATGTGGGTTCCCGACGTGGGTCGACACGTGTCGACACGTGTCGGGGAGGTGGCCGGCGCGGGCGCGTTGGCGGGCGTGGCGGTGGCTGGGCGGCTCGCGTGGCGGCGGGCCGGTCGCCCGGCCGCGCAGGGGCTGTCGGTGCCGGGTTCTACCCTGGACGAGCACAGATCACGTCGTCGGAAGTCGCTGCCCCCATGTCTTTGTCCCGGCTGCTGCCGGTCCTGCGTTCGGACCGCGCCGTCGACCGTCTCCTCACCCTGGCGGGCGAGGCCGGAGCCCATCCGTTCGTCGACGCCACGGTCGCCGAGGGCGCGCGTCCCGCCCTCATCGCCTCCCTCGTCGGACCGCTCGGCGCGGGCTCCCCGACGGGCGTGGCGGACTCGGAGGCCGGCCCGCGCCCGGTGGTGCTCGCGGTGACGGCGACGAACCGCGCCGCCGAAGACCTCACCCAGGCCCTCGGCGCCTTCCTGCCCGAGCACGCGGTCGCCGAGTTCCCCAGCTGGGAGACCCTGCCGCACGAGCGGCTCTCGCCCCGCAGCGACACCGTGGGCCGCCGCCTGGCCACGCTGCGGCGGCTCGCGCATCCCGGTTCGGACGGCACCGCCGAAGGGCCGCTGTCGGTCGTCGTCGCGCCGGTCCGCTCGGTGCTGCAGCCGATCGCGCGGGGTCTGGGCGATCTGGCGCCCGTGCACCTGCAGGTCGGCCAGGAGTACCCCCTCGAGCAGGTCGTCGAGGCCCTCGTCGGCGCCGCCTACACCCGCACCGACCTCGTCGAGCGACGCGGGGAGTTCGCCGTGCGCGGGGGCGTGCTCGACATCTTCCCGCCCACCCACGACCTGCCGCTGCGCGTCGAGTTCTTCGGTGACGAGGTGGAGGAGATCCGCCCGTTCAAGATCGCCGATCAGCGCAGCCTGACGGTGGCGGAGGCGGGTCGCGAGCTGCCGACCTCGCTGTGGGCCCCGCCGTGCCGAGAGATCCTGCTCACCGACGCCGTGCGCGCCCGCGCCCGCGAGCTCGCCGACCGGCTGCCCGGCGTCGCCGACATGCTCGGCAAGATCGCGGAGGGCATCGCCGTCGAGGGCATGGAGTCGCTCGGCCCCGCGCTCGTCGACGGCATGGAGTCGCTGCTCGACGTGTTGCCCGCCGGGTCGGTGGCGCTGCTCGTCGACCCCGAGCGGGTGCGCACCCGCGCCCACGACCTCGTCGCCACGAGCGAGGAGTTTCTCGAGGCCAGCTGGTCGAACGCCGCCGCGGGCAACGCGATCCCCGTCGACCTGCGCGGCACCCTCGGCCAGGGCAGCTACCAGACCCTCGGCGAGGTGCGCGCGCACGCCGCCGCGACCGGCGTTCCGTGGTGGTCGTTCAGCGCGTTCGCGCACGGGCCGCAAGAGCCCGGGGAGGCGGACGGCTCGGCTGGTGGCACCGTCTCCCACGAGGGCGACGACGCGAACACGTTGTATCTGCGAATTGACACAACCCCCGTCACGCCGTACCGCGGCAACACCGAGCAGGCGCTGGCCGACGTGCAGGGCTGGGTCGGCGGCGGGCGGATCGTCACGTTCGTCACCGCCGGAGTCGGGCTCGGCCAGCGGGTCGGGGAGGTGCTCGCCGAGCGCGGCATCCCGTACCGGCTCAGCGCCGACCCCGACCCCGAGCCCGGCATGGTGCACATCACCAACGCGGTCGCCGGGCACGGGTTCATCGCGCAGGCGGCCGGGCTCGTCGTCATCACCGAGGCCGACCTCATCGAGGGCAGCGGCGCGGCGGCCGGGTCGACGCGCGACATGCGCCGCATGCCGAGCCGGCGCCGCAACCAGGTCGACCCCCTGTCGCTGCACCCCGGTGACCACGTCGTGCACGAGCAGCACGGCGTCGGCAAGTTCGTGGAGATGATGCAGCGCACCGTGCAGGGCGCGACCCGCGAGTACCTCGTGCTCGAGTACGCGCCGAGCAAGCGCGGACAGCCCGGCGACCGGCTCTTCGTGCCGACCGATCAGCTCGACCAGGTCACCCGCTACGTCGGCGGCGAGTCGCCCGCGCTCAACAAGCTCGGCGGCTCCGACTGGGCGCAGACCAAGTCCCGCGCCCGGCGGGCCGTCAAGCAGATCGCCGGTGAGCTCATCCGGCTCTACAGCGCGCGCATGGCCACGAGCGGCCACGCGTTCGGGCCCGACACCCCCTGGCAACGTGAGCTCGAAGACGCCTTCGCCTACGTCGAGACCCCCGATCAGCTCTCGAGCATCGAGGAGGTCAAGGCCGACATGGAGAAGGAAGTGCCGATGGACCGCCTCATCTGCGGCGACGTCGGCTACGGCAAGACCGAGATCGCGGTGCGGGCCGCGTTCAAGGCGATCCAGGACGGCACCCAGGTGGCGGTGCTCGTGCCGACGACGCTGCTCGTGCAGCAGCACTTCCAGACGTTCTCCGAGCGCTACGCGCAGTTCCCGGTCGTCGTCAAGGCGCTCTCGCGGTTCCAGAGCGACAAGGAGGCGCAGGCGGTCGTCGACGGCCTGGCCGACGGCAGCGTCGACATCGTCATCGGCACCCACCGGCTGCTGCAGCCCAGCGTGCGGTTCAAGAACCTCGGGCTCGTCGTCGTCGACGAGGAGCAGCGCTTCGGCGTCGAGCACAAGGAACAGCTCAAGGCGATGCGCACGAACGTCGACGTGCTGGCGATGTCGGCGACCCCGATCCCGCGCACGCTGGAGATGGCGGTCACCGGTATCCGGGAGATGTCGACGCTGGCCACGCCGCCGGAGGAGCGGCACCCGGTGCTGACGTTCGTCGGGGCCTACGACGAGAAGCAGATCACGGCGGCGATCCGGCGCGAGCTGCTGCGCGAGGGGCAGGTGTTCTTCGTGCACAACAAGGTGAACTCGATCGAGAAGACGGCCGCGCGCATCCGCGAGCTCGTGCCCGAGGCCCGGGTCGCGACCGCGCACGGCAAGATGAGCGAGGGCCGGCTCGAGCAGGTCGTGCTCGACTTCTGGGAGAAGCGCTTCGACGTGCTCGTGTGCACGACGATCGTCGAGACCGGCCT
>JBDIAM010000359.1:0-3608 GCA_039812445.1 Piscicoccus intestinalis
TAGCGGCTCAGCGCCCACACGCCGACGGCCGTGTAGAGCGCCCCCATGACGATCCAGCTCGCGGGGCCGCCGGTGCTCAGGCCGAGGCCCTGCGCGGTCGCCCCCGCCACGTGCGAGCCGGCGTGGATGCCGACGGCCGCCCACAGCGAGCCGGTAGTCAGCCGAAGGGCGCCCGCGGCCACCGCGAAGCCGAACGGCCACAGCAGGTAGAGGAACCGCTCGAGCAGGTTCTCCTGCCCGCCTTGCGAGATCAGGTGCATGACGCCGAAGACCGCCGCGCTGATCCAGACCGCCCGCACCAGCCCCTTGGCCTGCAGCGTCGTCAGCAGGTAGCCGCGCCAGATGAACTCCTCGGGGATGCCCTGCAGCACGAACGCGAGGAAGAAGACGCCGAGCACGATCTGCCACAGCGGCTGCGACGTCAGGTCCCCTGGCGCCTCGCGTGTGAGGCCGAGGGCGGTGAGCGCGGCGTAGGCGCCCACGACGACGACCAGACTGACGCCCAAACCGATGAGCAGACCGGGCAGGCTCCGCCGGTTCCACTCGATCCCGTAGTCCCGCAGCCGCACCCGGTCGACGGTGCGCGCCACGATCCACAGCAGCAGCAGCGCGCTGACGAGCACCAGCGCCATGCTGCCGAGTTGGAGGGTGCCGGCCAGCGCGACGTTCGACCGGTCCCGGGCGGCCGCGGCCACCGGCGGAATCGCCAGCAGGAGGAGCGGCACGATGTTCATCGCGATCATCAACACGGCGGCGATCACCACACGGACGATCTCCGGAAGGCTGGGTTTCGGTGTGTGGACCCCGGATTCGGGTTCGGCCGGAGTCGTCTGTGCGCTCATGTCCGCCACCCTAGGAAGCCCCCGGCCAGGGCCGCTGCACGCTGCGGTCACGAGTCCTGCTCCGCCGTGCCTGACGGCGGTCACGAATCGGGCATCCAGGACGTGACCCCGGCGACAAGCCCGGAGCCGGGTGCGCTGCCTAGGCTCGGGGCGTGACCGCCGACAGAGATGCCACGCGCACCGCCTCCGCCTCCGGAGTGTTCTCGGGGGAGCCGGGCGGGCCGTCCGATCTCCTCGTCGCCCTGTCCTGCGCCAGCGCGCTGCTCAACCTGTTCGCCCTCGGCGACCTGGGCGGGGGGTGGTGGCGCGGCCCGATCGTCGGGTTCGGCGTGGCCGGTGCCGCCCTGCTGTGGTGGTTGCGCCGCCGCGCCGGCCGTCAGGGTGGCGCCGGGGCGGTGCCGGCCTGGAACAGCGTCGCGTTCGCCGCCGTCGTCGGGCTGTCGTTCTTCGCGACCGACGGCATCGTGCAGGTGCCGCTGCTGCTCGTCGCGGTGTTGCTGCTCGTGCTCGACCACGGCCTGGCGCTCGGCGCCGGCTTCGCCGCCCTCGTGCTCCTGGGCAGCGGCGCGGTCATGATCGTCGCGTACGACCGCTCGGTGCTGTTCACGCTCGCGCAGGCCGTGCTGCTCGCGCTGCTGTTCGGCTTCGGCCTCGCCTACGCGGAGCTCGTCGGCCGGCTGCGCAGGGCGCGCGACGACCGCGCCCGCGCCGTCGACGACCTCGGCGCCGCCAACGCCGCGCTGCGGGTGGCCAACGACGAGCTGCGCCGCTCCGCCGCCCTGGAGCGCGACCTCGTGCTCGCGCAGGAGCGGGCCCGCGCGGCCCGGGAGCTGCACGACGGGCTCGGGCACCGGCTCACGGTCGTCGCCATGTCGCTGGATTTCGCCGAGCGCATGCACGAGCGCGACCCGCACCGGGCCTGGCAGGAGGTGCACGCGGCCCGCGAGCAGACTGCCGCGGCGATCACCCACATGCGCCAGTGGGTCCGCGCGCTGCACCCGGCCGAGGTGGGGCACCTGGCCGACGCCGCGGCCTTCGACGCCATCGCCGAGTCGTTCCGCGGCACCGGCCTCGACGTGGCCGTCGAGCAGACCGGGCCCACGCGCTCGTTGCCGCGGCAGGTCTCGCTCCTGTGTCACCGGCTCGTGCAGGAGGGGCTGACCAACGTGCTGCGCCACGCCCGAGCCGGCCAGGTGCGCATCGGCGTCGACTTCCTGCCCGGCCGGCTGCGGGTGCGGCTGCGCGACGACGGGGTGGGCGCCGCCGACCTCACCGAGGGGTTCGGGCTCCGCTCGCTGCGTGAGCGCGCCGAGGCCCTCGGCGGGCGGCTCGATGTCCGCAGCGAACCAGGGGCCGGCACGACGCTGACCGTGCTCGTGCCCGCTGCCGAGGGTGACGCCGCTCCCGCCGGCACCGTCGGCACCGTCGGCGCGGCCGTCTCCCCGGCCGGCTCCGGGCTCGCGTCATGACGACCGTGCTCATCGTCGACGACCAACAGCTGCTGCGCCGCGGGTTGCGACTGCTCCTGGAGACCGTGGCGGACGTCGCCGACATCGAGGTCGTCGGCGAATCGGCCGACGGGCGTGAGGCGCTCGCGGCGCTACCGCGGTTGCGCCCCGACGTCGTGCTGACCGACGCGCGGATGCCCGGCATGGGCGGTGTCGACCTCGTGCGGGCCTGCCGCGAGCAGCACCCCGGCCTCCCGGTCGTCGTGCTGACGACCTTCGACGACGAGGCCCTCGTGCGGGACGCGATGGCCTCCGGCGCCGCGGGCTTCCTGCTCAAGGACTCCTCCCCGGAGTCGCTGGCCGACGCGATCCGGGCGGTCGCGGCGGGTGGCCTCGTCATCGACCCGCGCGTCGCCCGGATCGCGATGGGCGCACCGCGCGCCGACCGACACCAGGCGACCGCGGAGCCGGTGCGGCCCGACCCGTTGGCGATCCTCACCCGCGCCGAACGCCTCGTCGCCGTCGAGGTGGCCACCGGCGCCACGAACGCCGAGATCGCCGCGTCCCTCGTGCTCGCCGAGGGCACCGTGAAGAACTACGTCTCGGCGCTCATGCGCAAGCTCGGGGCCCGCGATCGCACCGCGCTGGCGCTCCGGCTCAGCCGGGATCTGCGACCGAAGCCGGACGACGGCTGAGCGGGAGCGGAGGCAGTCGTGCGCCCCGGCGCGGCCGGGTGATCTCGGGCCAGGCCGGGGCGAACGCGGCCGGATCAGGCCGGCGCCCCGACCTCCTCGGTACGGGTGCCGGCGGTGGTGCCGGCGGCACCGCGGGGGCGGCGGATGCTCAGTAGGGCGCCGGTGACGATCGCGGCGCCGATGGCGAGAACCGCGGGCAGGCCGGGGTTCAGCGGCATGTGGTCCTGGCGGGAGAACAGCACGGCGGCGACGAAGGCGACGGTCACGGCGACGGCGATCTGCACACCCTTGCGCACCGCGGTGTCTTCGGGCTCCAGCTCGGCGGCGCGCCAGTTCGACGGCGCACACATGGCGCCGACCGACAGCGCGAGAGCGGCGGTCAGCGACTCGGCGAGGTTGCCCCAGCGGAAGCCCGCCATCATGAGGATCCACAGCACGCCGGCGACCACCAGCGCGAACAGCGAGATGAGGGTCGTCGGGCGCAGCAGGAGTCGCATCATGGGGTCAGTGTCCTCGCAGGCGCGCGCGTGTGTCTACCCATTCGGCCCGACTCGCGCAAGGCCGTCTCATCGACGTCTGCGCAGGTCAGCCCGTCGGCCGGCCCGACGAGCGGCTCGCCGGGC
>JBDIAM010000360.1:0-3594 GCA_039812445.1 Piscicoccus intestinalis
GCGTGGCGGGCGGTGGGCCCTGCGGTCGGCGACCATCCGCCCGACCTGCGCTAGCGCTCCGGTCGGGCTCCCGCCAGACCCAGCCAGCCTCCCTTAGGGCCCACCGCCCGCCACGCTCCTTTGTCTGCGCGCGTCACCTCTGCGGTCGGCGACCATCCGCCAGGCTCAGGCTCAGCCAGCCTCCCTTCGGGCCCACCGCCCGCCGCGCGGCCCCGACGCGGGGCAACCGAACGAGGCCGCCGACCGCAGGGCCCACCGCCACGGTGCGACCATTGACGCTGACTCCGCTATGCCAGACGGGCGATATACCGCGCGTTTGGCAGAGCGCCTTCCGGACGCTGAAGTCCGCCCAGGCTCTGGCCACGGACGCGGAACGCCCTGCAGGCCGGGCAACTGGTGACCGACCTGCAGGGCGCGTGGCGAGCGGCGCTTACGCGGAGGTGCGCTCGCGGTAGGTCTTCTCGATCGAGGCGCCGACCTCGTCGTCGATGTTGCGCCAGTACGCGAACACGTTCGAGAGCACGGGCTCCTCGACGCCGGCCTGCAGCATCGTGGCGACGGTGTCGACGAGGCGCTCGCGCTGGGCGTCGTCGTAGACCTCACGCACGAGGGTGTGCGCCTGACCGAAGTCGTCGTCCTCGGCGTGCAGCGTGTAGGCGGCGCGCACGAGCGTGCCGTCGGTCTCCCAGCCGTTGTCGACCTTGCCCTGCTGGTCCTGGAACGCGCGCCCGTACGAGTTCGGCGCGTACACCGGGGCGTTGCCGCTGTGGTGGTACTGCATCTGCCCCTCCTTGTCGAAGGAGTTGGTGGGCACCACCGGCGCGTTGACGGGCAGGGAGTTGAAGTTGGTGCCGATGCGGTTGCGGTGCGCGTCCGGGTAGGAGAACACGCGGCCCAGCAGCATCTTGTCGGGGGAGACGCCGGTGCCCGGCACCGTGTTCGACGGGCTGAACGCGGCTTGCTCGATCTGCGCGAAGTGGTTCGAGGGGTTGGCGTTCAGGGTGAACCGGCCGACCTCGATGAGCGGGTAGTCCTTGTGCGACCACGTCTTGGTGAGGTCGAACGGGTTGAAGCGGTAGGTCTTCGCGTCCTCGTACGGCATGACCTGCACGTACAGGGTCCACGACGGGAAGTCGCCGCGCTCGATGGCCTCGAACAGGTCGCGGCGGTGGTAGTCCGCGTCCTCGCCGGCGATCTTCGCGGCCTCCTCGTTGGTCATGTTCTCCACGCCCTGGTCGGTGTGGAAGTGGTACTGCACCCAGAACTTCTCGCCCGCCTCGTTGACCCACAGGTACGTGTGCGAGGAGTAGCCGTTCATGTGCCGCCACGAACGCGGCAGGCCACGGTCTCCCATGAGGTAGGCCACCTGGTGCGCCGACTCCGGCGACAGCGACCAGAAGTCCCACTGCATGTTGTTGGAACGCAGCCCGGAGTCGGGCAGGCGCTTCTGGGAGTGGATGAAGTCGGCGAACTTCATCGGGTCGCGCACGAAGAAGATCGGCGTGTTGTTGCCGACCATGTCGAAGTTGCCGTCCTGGGTGTAGAACTTCAGCGCGAAACCGCGCACGTCGCGCCACGTGTCGGGGGAGCCCAGCTCGCCGGCCACGGTGGAGAAACGCGCCAGCATCGGGGTCGTCGCGCCCGGCTGCAGAAACTTGGCCTTCGTGTAGGCGGAGACGTCGCCGGTGACGACGAACTCACCGAACGCGCCGGAGCCCTTGGCGTGCGGGCTGCGCTCCGGCACTCGCTCCCGGTCGAAACGGGCCAGCTTCTCGACGAGCGCGACGTCGTGCAGCAGCAGCGGGCCGTCGGGGCCGACCGACAGCGAGTTGGCGTCGGACTCCCGAGGCGCGCCGACCTCCGTGGTCGAGGGGATGCTCGGGTCGAATCCCGCGTAGTCGTGATCCTGGTGCTGAGCCATGGGGTGCTCTCCTTCGTCATCGTGCGGTTTCCGTGGGCGGCCCACGCGGCGACTCCCAGGTGCTGCGCGACCGAGGTTGGGGGGGGCACCGCGATTCGGCCGATGCCCCGGGGCCTCGTGTGCTCGTCGATGAGCACGAGCCGCCCTCGCACCCCACGGTAGCCGCAGGACTTGAATGAATCCAGAAAAC
Source organism: Piscicoccus intestinalis (assembly GCA_039812445.1). Classification (GTDB taxonomy): domain Bacteria; phylum Actinomycetota; class Actinomycetes; order Actinomycetales; family Dermatophilaceae; genus Kineosphaera; species Kineosphaera intestinalis_A. The sequence goes on from JBDIAM010000360.1 coordinate 2,112, forward strand.
TTAGCCTTAGCTGACTACGGCTCCGTGGCCGCGGGTCGGCGTGCTCAGCGATCGCTGAGCAGGTCGCCGAACCCGATGCCCAGGTGCCGTTCGAGGTCGGCGGCGGAGTGGTTGCACAGGAAGTCGGAGAACCGGCGGGTCACCTCGCCCATGTACTCCTCGGCGGTCTTCGGCGCGATGTCGAGCCTGGTCGCGATCGACTTGTACGTCTCACCGCGGGCTCGGCCGCGCAGCACGTCCACCTGGCGCGGTGAAAGGTGCGGCATGCCGCCGCGGCGCTCGACGACCTCGGCCAGGCCGGCCAGGGCCGTCGTGATGACGACCTGACCGATGGCCACGCGACGCACCGCGTCGACGATCGTCTCCAGCGACTCCGACTTGTGGATGACGCCCAGGGCACCGGAGGCGAGACAACCCGCGAGCACCTCTCGGCGCCGCTCGTTCGTGTAGATCAGCGCCCGGTAACCCGCGCGGTGCACCGTCGTCACTCCCGACGCCCCCTGGCGCAGACCCGCGTCGCCGTCCGGCTCCCGCAGCCACAGATCCAGCAGCACGACATCCACCGAGGGCTGCGCCTCGATGAGTGCCTCCACCGTCTCGTAGGTCGCCACCACCCGCAGCCCGGGCAGCAGCCGCGCCACGCCCTCCCGGATGAGCGTGTCGTCGTCGACGCAGGCCACCGTCACGTCGTCGCTCGAGCGCGGCCCGTCCGAGCTGTACCACGACGGCATCCCCGACATCGAGAGCCGGTCCGGTGCCGAGCCGCGCGCCATCCCGCCCGAACCACCCGACCCGGCGGAGACCGATCGGCGCGCAGAGTGCCGTCCGGGAGGCACGCCCATGCCGAACATCAACGGTGCGCCGGCGTGCCGACGGGGCTCCTCATCGACATCCGGCCCACTCGTCTGCGGACTGCCCTCCAGGCTGCCGTGCGGGCCTCGACCGGCACGCGGATCATGTTCTGGCGCGTGGCGATTGCCTCTCCCCCCGAGGGGAGTGGTTCCGGTGTCTCCTGCGCCCACCTGGATATCTTGACCGCTGCAGGGTCGTCTGCCTACCCAGGAAAGTCCCGGGGCCGGTTGGGCCGCTCTCGCGGCTCTCGGCCGCGGCGTCAGGAGGACCTCAGCGTCGCTCGTCCCTTCGGTTCCGTCATCGACTCGCCCGCTGGGCCCTCGCCCCGGACGGTGGTCTTGGGGCCTCCGCGCAGCGTCACCGTCGTGCCCTCGCCCGGCGCCGACTCCACCTGCACGTCCAGGCCGGCCCGGGTGCTGGCCCGTTCGACGAGCTCGCCGAGCCCGTAGCCGATGCGGCTGTTTTCGCGGTCGAAACCGACTCCGTCGTCACGCACCGTGAGTTCCCAGGAGCCCGCGTCGGCGTCGGCGTGAATGACGCACAGGTCGGACTGGGCGTGCCGGCGCACGTTGTGCAGCAGGGTCGTCAGCGCCGAGCCGACGACCGTCGCGACCGGCGCGCGCACCACGGT
>JBDIAM010000361.1:0-3591 GCA_039812445.1 Piscicoccus intestinalis
CGACCGGCCCGACCGAGTCGACCGGCCCGACCGAGCAGACCGGCCCGACCGAGTCGACCGAGTCGACCGGGCAGCGCCGGCCGCAGCGACTGACCGCCCGCGTGCCCGATCAGCGCGGCCGGCTCGCGGCGCGCGGGCTGACCCCCGCCGCGCTCGCCCGCACGTGTTGGGGCCTGGCGCTCGACCTCGTCACCGGCTCCCAGGGCACCCCGTTCGCGGTCGCCGTCTCCACCCGCGCCGCCGACGTCACCGGCTCCGATCGCCTCATCGGGTTGACCACGGACGCCGTGCTCGTCGCCGAGCGCCCCGACCCGGCGCGCGATGTGCTGGCCGCCGCCGAAGCCGGGCAGCGCCGCTGGGTGGCGACGCTGCCGCATCAGCACATCGGGCTGCGCGGTATCGCGGCGGCCCTGCGCACCGGCGAACTGGCCGACAGCGTGCTCGCCGTGGAATCGGCCACCTCGCGGTCGTTCGACGCCGGACCGTTGTGTTTCGCGATCCGCTCGATCGACGACGACACGCATTACCCGCTCGCACTCACGCTGCGCCTCGGCGACGAGTCACGCGACTGGGAGGTGGAACTCGGTTACGACGCAAGCCGCGTCGAGGCCGACCAGGCGCGTCGGCTGCTCGCGGCCTGCACGGCGTACCTGACCGCGCACGACCCGATCGCGCAGATCGCCGCACTGACCCCCGACGACGAGCGGCTGCTGGCCCGGGTGCAGGGCCGAACCGACGCGCCGATCCGCGAATCCGCCCTGCTGCCCGACGCGCTGGCCGACGTCTGCGCTCGCCATCCGCGGCGGATCGCCCTCGTCGACGCCGACCCCGACGGAACCCGCGACGAGTGGACCTTCGAACGACTCGCCCGCGAGGTGCGCGCCGCCCGGGACATCCTGCTCGCCCACCTCCCCGCGGCGGACGACCCAACTCCCGACTCGACCCTCGACTCGACCCCCGACTCGCCCGGGTGGCCGGAGCGAGTCTGGCGGGTCGCCATCCGCCGTCCGCGCTCGGCCCGCCTCGTCGTCGACCTACTGGCCGCCCTCGACGCCGGCGCCGCCGTGGTCGTGCTCGACCCGGCGCTACCCACCCTCCGCTGCGAGGAGGTGCTCGCCGATCTGGGCGCCGACGTGCTCGTCACCGCCGACGGGGTCGAGGCGCGGCACGAGCGCCCGCGCGGTGCCGCGCGCCGAGCGCCGGCCCCGGAGGACACCGCCTCCCTCGTGCTGACCTCGGGATCGACGGGCCGGCCCAAGCCCGTCGCCGTACCGCACCGCGCCCTGGCCGGGTTGCTCGGCCACCACGCGCGGGAGCTGCATCCCGGCGGGGACGAGGCCCCGAGGCAGGTCGCGCACACCGCCGCGTTCCACTTCGACGCGCACTGGGACGCCCTGCTCGCGCTCTTCGCCGGGCACACCGTGCACGTGCTCGCCGACGAGCTCTACCTCGACCCGTTCGCGCTCGCCGACTATGTGAGTGAGCACGACATCGACTATCTCGACCTCACCCCGACGGTGTGGTCCGCGCTGCTCGCCGCCGGCGCCTTCACGCGCCTGCCCCGCGTCTGCGTGCTCGGCGGCGAAGCCCTGCCTGCCGACCTGTGGCACCGGCTGCGCACGCGCACCCGCGGCACCGGCTCGGTGGCGCTGAACATCTACGGTCCGACGGAGGCGACCGTCGACGCGGCCTGGGCGCGGCTCGAGGACTCCGCGGAGCCGGTCGTGGGCCGCGCCCTCGGACGCACCGGGCTGCTCGTGCTCGACGACCTGCTGCGCCGGGTGCCGCCCGGCACTCCCGGCGAGCTGTACCTCACCGGACCGGGGCTCGCCGACGGCTACCTGCACCGGTCCGGGCAGAGCGCAGCGCGGTTCGTCGCCAACCCCTATCCGCGCCGCGACCCCGCGGGCGCCGTACTCAGCGGCGACGAGCGCATGTATCGAACGGGTGATACAGCGTGGTGGACGCCCGAGGGGTTGCTCGTGCTCGGCGGGCGCACCGACGGGCAGCTGTCGCTCGCGGGCCGCCGCGTCGAGCCCGGGGAGATCGAGGCGGTGCTGCGCGGCGATCCGCGGGTCGCCCAGGCCGCCGTCGTCGCCCGCGCCAGCGTGTCCGGCCGCGGCCGTCTCGTGGCGCACGTCGTGCCCGCCGGGTCCGCAGCGTCCGCAGGGGGAGCCGACGCCCCCTCGGGCACCTCGGACACCGACCTCGTGCGGGAGCTGGCCCAGGTGTGTCGCGATCGGCTGCCGGCCGCCCTCGTGCCCGCCGAGATCCACCTGCGGGCGACGCTGCCGCTGACGCCCAACGGCAAACTCGACCGGGTGGCCCTGGCCGGGCCGGTCGAGCCAGAGCCGACCCCACCGGCCTCAGCGACGGCGGGAACCCTCGACGCCCGTGACGCCACTGACAGCCCTGACAGCCCTGGCAGCCCTGGCAGCCCTGGCAGCCCTGACGACCCTGGCAGCCCTGACAACTCGGGAGCCGTCGGTGCCTCGGGGACGCCGAAGGCGCTGACGCTCGTGCGCGCCGCGATCGCGGACGTGCTCGGGCTGGCGCACGAGCGGGTGGGCGCCGACGCCGACTTCTTCGCGCTCGGCGGCGACAGCATCGCAGCGATCCAGGTCTGCTCGCGCCTGCGCTCCCGCGGGATCGCCCTGCGGGCCGGGCAGCTCCTGGCCGTGCGCACCCCGTCCGAGGCCGCGACGCTGGCTCGACCCGTCGACGCCTCGCCCCACGCCGACTCCGCCGTCGAGTCGCTCGCCGTCGCGGCCGCCGGCCCCGAATCACCCCCGGGCGGGCGCGGGGAGGCGGTGTCGTTGGGGGAGCGGCGCGCCGACCTCGATGCGCACCTGCAGCGCGTCGGGCTGCGCGCGCAGCGGGTGCTGCCGCTGTCCGGCACGCAGCTCGGCCTGTATGTCGACGCGACCCGGCTCACGCCCGACCCGTATCGCACGACGATGACCCTGCGCATCGACGAAGCCGCCGAACCCACGGAACCCGCCGGATCCGAGGGGCCCGCCGACCCCGGCCGGACCGGAGCGTCGGGCACGAGGGCGATCGGGCCGAGGGCGACCGGCGCGCGGGTGACCGGCGCGCGGGTCGATGCCGCGGTGGCGGGTTGGTTCGCCCGACACGAGAGCCTGCGCATCGCCGTCTGGCAGGGCGACCTGCCGGAGCCGGTCGCGGTGGTGCTCGAGCACGTCGACGTGCCCCACCGCCACATCGACGCGACACACCTCGACGAGGCCGGCGTGCAGCAGCTGCTGCAGCGCGTCGAACGTGACGAGCTCGACCGCGAGACCTCGTTCGCGGCAGGCAGGCTCGCGGGCTACACCTGGGTGCGGGCCACCGCGACCACCTCCTACCTCGTCGTCTCGCTGCACCATCTGCTCGCCGACGGCTGGTCGACCCCGGTGCTGGCGCAGGAGCTGCGCGACGACCTGAGCGAGAGGTCGCCCGGCCGCGACGCGACGCCGGAGACGGTGTTCGCCGACTACCTCGCCTGGTGGGCGGCGCAGGACGAGTCCGCCCTCGAACGCGTCTGGGAGAGTGAGCTCGCCGGCGCCGAGCCCACCCTGTTGGGGCGTGCCG